>NZ_JBQQCO010000024.1:0-36887 GCF_052246295.1 Piscibacillus sp. B03
AGATTTGCCTAGAGCTTCCTTCAGATTCCGCGTCACCACGGACACCCTTGCCTTCAGCTATGTGCTTACCGCTACTTGGTCACACTCGGGACTTTCACCCGTTAGAGCTCACCCATGACGGGCAAACGAAAAAATCCGTCACATATGTGACGGATTTATCTATTCATCATCAATTTGTATTAAATCAGGGTCTAAGAATCCATAACCTTTTTCCTGTAAGCCTTCTAAAATACCTGGTAAAGCAGCATTTGTCCATTCACGATCATGCATTAATAGGTTTGCACCTTTTCCTAATAACGGTTCATTTAACATCACTTCAGTAAGTGCATCTTTTTCCGTGTATTCTGGTTGGAAGTCATATCCATATGACCAATTCATTAAGAGCATATCTTCATTCTTTACAAGTTCTTTGGCATAATCCGTATTTGCTCCATGTGGTGCACGAAAAAATTTTGGTTTTTCACCTGTAACTTCTTCAATTAAATTATTTAAGCTAAGAATTTCTTCTTTTTGTTGTTCTTCCGATACTTCACGTAAATTTTTATGGTTATATGTATGGTTTCCTATGTGAAAGCCCATATCATAAATTTCTTTCACAATCTCTTGTTCTTCTTCTGTATCCATGAAATGGCCATTAACAAAGAAAATAGCCGGTGCATCATATTCCTTTAGTGTTTTAGCCATTTCTAGGGCATATTTGTCTGGTGCATCATCAATTGTAATTAATACAACATTTGGATCCGCATCATCTATTGGTTTGAAATACCAAACATCATTTAAGTAATACTGCGGCTCTATATTCTCTTCAACATCCTTTACTTCATCCGACTCTTCGTTATGTTTTTTCTCTTCACTCTCTTCTTCATCTGTCTCATTCTCATCAGAAGTTTCTTCGTCATTTTCAGGTTCTTCTTCATTGATTGTCTCTTCCTCATTCTCTACTACTTGCTCCTCATTTTCTTCAGGCTGAATCTTCTCTTGACCTTCTTCAGAACAAGCAACTAACAACCATGCAACTAATAAAAACCCCCCAAAAAACTTTAAGTTTCTCATAGCTGTCTCCCCCTTTTTTCTATAATTTGATTATATATGATTGATAGGTCATTTTGAATTATAAGTTTGAAATTGGGCAAAAGAAATATATGAACTTTATTTATAAGTTATTCGAAGGGACTGTGTAATAAACGATGAAAAATAAAGTAACCAAAGTATTTTATATCTCATTAGCTATTGCAATTCTATTCATCATATGGGGTATGATTTCTGAAGATACATTACCAGACTGGAATCTAGGTGCTGTTACAGGTGAAATACAAGGTTTTTTAGTTGAGAAGTTCGGATGGTTTTACTTGTTATCTGCAACCTCTTTTTTAATATTTGCTCTGTTTCTAATCGCTTCGAAATACGGTAACATCGTCTTAGGTAAAGATGGTGATAAACCTGAATACAACTATATTACATGGTTTGGAATGTTGTTTAGTGCAGGTATGGGGATTGGACTTGTGTTCTGGGGTGCAACAGAACCTATTTACCATTTCAACACTCCTCCTTATGAAGTAGATAGTAATAGTGAAGCTGCTAAAGTTGCTATGCGCTATAGCTTTTTTCACTGGGGGCTTCACCCTTGGGCAATTTACTCAATATTAGCTTTAGCTTTAGCATACTTTCAGTTCAGAAAAGATGCTCCAGGTTTAATCAGTAGCACGCTGAGACCTTTATTTGGAGATCGGATGAATGGTGGCTATGGTACTTTAGTTGATGTTATTGCAGTATTTGCTACAGTATTCGGTGTAGCAACTTCTTTAGGACTAGGTGCGCAGCAAATTAGTAGTGGGTTAGGGTTTATTTTTGAAGGCTTAACGAATGATTTCTCTTTACAATTAATTATTATCGTTGTTGTAACAGTATTATTCATGCTTTCAGCTATTACTGGACTCAATCGAGGGATTAAATATTTAAGTACAACTAATATTATTTTAGCGTTTATTCTCTTATTCTTTATGCTTTTTGCAGGCCCAACAAACTTTATTATGAACTTCTTTACAACAACACTTGGTAGTTATATTCAAAACCTACCAGCGATGAGTTTTAGAACAGCCCCCTTTAATGAAGATGACACAGGTTGGCTAGAAGGTTGGACAATTTTCTATTGGGCATGGTGGATTGCTTGGGCTCCATTTGTAGCGATGTTTATTGCACGTGTTTCACGTGGTCGTACTGTACGTGAATTTGTAGTAGGCGTTTTATTAGTCCCAACGCTATTTGGGGCATTATGGTTCTCAGTATTTGGTGGTTCAGCTATTGCACTTGAATATAATGAAGGGATGGATTTATTCTCCATCATTTCTGAGACTGGTCAAGAAGCAGCGTTATTTACCGTCTTGGAGAATTATCCATTAACAGTTCTAACTTCGTTACTAACGATTTTACTAATTGGCACTTTCTTCATCACATCAGCTGATTCAGCAACATTTGTCTTAGGGATGCAGACAACAGGCGGTGAATTAAATCCAGACATTAAAGTTAAACTAGCCTGGGGTGTTGTTCAATCTGCTACTGCGGCAGTACTACTATGGCAAGGTGGGCTTGGTGCATTACAGACGGCTTCTATTATAGCAGCATTCCCGTTTGCGTTTATACTCATCATGGTAATCTTAGCAATAGTAAAAGAGTTTAAAGAAGAAGCTAGAAACTATCCATTAAAACGAAAACGTCCAGAAGATCGATAATATTAAAGCTGATTCGCTTTTAGAGTGGATCAGCTTTATTCATGATAAATAAAAAAAGCCCTAACCCTTAAAGGATTAGGACTTGTTAAATACGTTATGCAGTGTGAATTGGCATACCTAGTACAACTTCTGCTGCTTCCATTACTGTCTCCCCTAATGTTGGGTGAGCATGGATTGTAAGTGATAAGTCTTCTGCAGTCATACCAGCTTCAACAGCAAGACCTAATTCAGCAATTAAGTCACTTGCGTTTGGACCTGCTACTTGAGCACCGATCACTAAACCGTCAGATTTACGAGTTACTAATTTTACGAAACCATCCGTATCATTAAGTGATAATGCACGGCCGTTTGCTGCAAACGGGAATTTCTTAGCAACAATTTCATAACCTGCTTCTTTAGCGCTATCTTCGCTATGGCCTACGCTAGCTAACTCAGGATCAGAGAATACTACAGCTGGGATGCCAAGATAATCAATTTCTGATTTCTCACCACTAATTGCTTCAGCTGCGATTTTTCCTTCATAAGAAGCTTTGTGTGCTAACTGAGGACCTTCTACGATATCACCAATCGCATAGATGTTATCTAAGTTAGTACGGCATT
Organism: Piscibacillus sp. B03; assembly: GCF_052246295.1. Lineage (NCBI taxonomy): Bacteria > Bacillati > Bacillota > Bacilli > Caryophanales > Bacillaceae > Piscibacillus > Piscibacillus sp. B03. Next base: position 3,330 of record NZ_JBQQCO010000024.1, read on the forward strand.
GTTTATCGATTTTGATTAGACCTTTATCGTCAAGATCTAAGCCGATGTCTTCAAGACCCATTTCATCTGTGTTCGGACGACGACCAACAGTTACTAAAAGATAATCCGCTTCGATTGTTTTCTCTTCGCCTTTTACTTCATAAGTAACTTTTACGCCATTGTCAGTCTCTTCAACACCTTGAGCCATAGCTTCAGTTACAATGTCAATGCCTTTCTTCTTAAGACGTTTCTTAACTAATTGAGTCATACCCTTCTCAAAGCCACCAAGAATATCTTTAGTACCTTCAAGAATGGTTACTTCACTACCAAAGCTTGCGTAAGCACCACTTAACTCAGTACCGATGTAACCGCCACCGATGACAACTAATTTACCAGGGATTTCTTTAAGGTTAAGAGCACCTGTTGAGTCTAATACACGGTCTGAATAAGGGAATTGTTTTAATTCAATTGTACGAGAACCAGTTGCAATAATGCAGTTGTTGAACTTATAAGTTTGAGACTGTTTCTCGTCCATGATTTTTACAGTGTTCTTATCAACAAAGTAAGCTTCACCTTTAACGATGTCTACTTTGTTAGCTTTTAATAAGCTTTCAACACCGCCAGTAAGTTTGTTTACAATTTGACCTTTCCATTCCTGAACTTTATCAAAGTTCACAGAAACGTTTTCTGCCACGATTCCCATGTCTTCAGAACCTTTAGCATGCTCAAAGCGGTGACCCGCTGAAATTAATGCTTTAGAAGGAATACAACCAACGTTTAAACAAACACCGCCTAGGTTACCTTTATCAACAATTGTAACCTTTTGACCTTTTTGAGCAGCACGAATAGCTGCTACATATCCACCAGGACCTGCTCCAACGACAAGAGTATCTACTTCTTCTGGAAAATCTCCTACTACCATTATCTACGCCTCCATCATGATTAATTGTGGGTCATTTAATAAACGTTTTACATGATTCATCGCATGTTGTGCAGTAGCACCGTCAATCATACGATGGTCAAAGCTTAATGAAATAGCTAATACCGGTGCAACAACCACTTCACCATCACGAACAACAGGTTTCTCAGCAATTCGTCCAATTCCTAATATTGCAACTTCTGGATGGTTAATAACTGGCGTGAACCATTGTCCGCCGGCTGACCCAATATTAGTGATTGAGCATGAAGCACCTTTCATTTCTTCTGATGATAGTTTACCATCACGAGCTTTTGTTGCCAACTCGTTAACTTCACTAGAAATTTGGAAAATGGATTTACGATCTGCATCTTTTACTACAGGAACTAGTAATCCTTTATCAGTATCTGCAGCAATACCAATATTGAAGTAATGCTTCTGAATAATTTCTTCTGTATCATCATCAAATGATGTATTTAATACTGGATACTTCTTCAATGTAGATACTAAAGCTTTTACTACATAAGGTAAATAAGTTAGCTTAATTTCTTGCTCAGCAGCAACCTCTTTGAACTTTTTACGGTGATTCACAAGCTCTGTAACATCAACCTCATCCATTAATGTTACGTGAGGAGCTGTTTGCTTAGATTTAACCATAGCTTTTGCGATTGCTTTTCTAATACCACTAATTTTTTCACGAGTTTCTGGATAATCGCCAGCAGGAACTGATTGTTTATCTTCTTGTTGTTCTTTAGTAGTATCTGTATCTTCTTTTGCATCTGTTTCTTGCGTTGCTTGTTCTTGACCACCATCAAGATATTGTTCAATGTCTTCTCTTAAGACACGACCGTTTTTACCAGACCCTTGAACTTTACGGATATCCACATCATTGTCACGCGCATATTTTCTTACTGATGGCATGGCGATGACACGTTTATCGTCTGTTTCATCAGCATCAGACTCTGAAGAATCCGTTTTAGGGCTTTTCTCTTTAGATTCTTCCTGTTTTGATTCTTCTTTAGACGAATCTTCTTGCTTGTCTTCTTTCGGCTCTTCTTCATCGTTTGAATCATCACTGTCATCCGATTCGTAACCTTCAGCATCAATTTTAATGATAACATCTCCTACAACTGCTGTTTCACCTTCGTCTACTAGCACATCTAGTACTTCACCTTCAACAGGAGATGGAATTTCTACGACTGCTTTATCATTTTGAACTTCACATAATACATCGTCTTCTTTAATTTCATCGCCTTTTTTCACAAACCATTTGGCGATTTCACCTTCGTGAATACCTTCACCTATATCAGGCAGTTTGAATTCGTAGGCCATCTTATTTCCCTCCTAATCATTAAAAGTTAATAGATTGCTTCGCTTTCTCTACAATATCTTCATAGTTCGGTAACCAAACTTCTTCTGCTTGAGAGAATGGATATACTGTATCAGCCGCTGCTACTCTAAGTACAGGGGCTTCAAGGTGTAAAATAGCACGTTCTTGTATTTCTGATACAATATTTGCTGCTATACCTGCTTGTTTTTGAGCTTCTTGAATAACAACAGCTCTATTTGTTTTCTTCACTGACTCGATAATAGTCTCAACATCAATTGGAGATACTGTACGTAAGTCAATTACTTCAGCATCAATATCTTCTTTTTCTAACTCTTCAGCTGCTTTAAGTGCAGAATGTACCATTGCACCGTATGCAATTAAAGTAATGTCTTTACCTTCACGTTTAACATTTGCTTTACCAATATCAACTGTGTATTCCTCTTCTGGAACTTCTTCACGGAATGAACGGTAAAGTTTCATATGCTCTAAGAAAATAACTGGATCATTGTCACGAATAGATGAAATTAATAATCCTTTTGCATCGTATGGATTAGAAGGGATGACAACTTTTAAACCTGGTTGTTGAGCCATAAGACCTTCTAAACTGTCTGCGTGTAATTCTGGTGTGTGTACACCACCACCGAATGGCGAACGAATCGTCATTGGTGCATGCCATCTACCACCTGAACGATAACGCATACGTGCAGCTTGACCACTTACTGCATCCATTGCTTCATAGACGAAGCCGAAGAATTGAATTTCAGGTACAGGACGGAACCCTTGTGTAGACAGACCAACTGCCATACCGATAATACCTGATTCAGCTAACGGCGTATCAAATACTCGTTCTTCACCGAAATCTTCTTGTAAACCTTCTGTCGCACGGAATACGCCTCCGTTTTGGCCAACGTCTTCACCAAAAACGAGCACATTTTCATCATTTTTAAGTTCCGTACGAAGAGCATCAGTTATTGCTTGAATCATTGTCATCTGTGCCATTGCTTACTTCGACTCCTTTTCTTTATATTCTTCCATTTGCTCTTTTAAGTTGTATGGAAGTTCTTCGTACATAATTGAGATAAGATCAGTAACTTTCTGTTTATCTTGACCGTCAGCTTTTTTGATTGCGGCTTTAATTTCTTCTTTAGCCGTTTCAATGACTTCGTTTTCTTTTTCTTCTGACCATAAATCTTTGCCTTCTAAGTATTTACGGAAACGTACTAATGGGTCTTTTTTCTCCCATTCATCATCCATATCCTCCGTACGATAACGAGTTGGGTCATCCCCTGCCATCGTATGTGGACCATAACGGTAAGTATAAGTTTCAATTAGAGTTGGACCCTCACCATTAATGGCACGCTCACGTGCTTCTTTAGTTACTTGATATACTGCTAAGACATCCATACCATCGACTAAATAGCCTGGAATCCCAACAGCTGCTGCTTTTTGTGCCACAGTTTGCGCTGCAGATTGTTTTTCTACAGGAACTGAAATAGCAAATTGGTTGTTCTGAACAACAAAAATTGCCGGAGCTTGATATGCACCTGCAAAGTTCATACCTTCATAGAAATCACCTTGAGACGCACCACCATCACCAGTGTAAGTAATTGCTACATTCTTTTTACCACGGCGTTTTAAGCCAAGCGCAACACCAGCGGTTTGAGTAATTTGCGCCCCAATAATAATTTGTGGGCTTAAAGCATTCAAATCTTCAGGCATTTGATTACCGTGAAAATGTCCTCTTGAGAATAAAAATGCTTGATATAATGGTAGGCCGTGCCAAATTAACTGTGGTACATCACGGTATGCTGGTAATATAAAATCTTCTTTTTCTAGCGCAAAGTGAGTACCTAGTTGAGATGCTTCTTGTCCTGCAGTTGGTGCATAGAATCCTAGACGTCCCTGACGATTTAACGCAATCGAACGTTGGTCTAGTACTCTCGTATACACCATACGACGCATTAACTCAACTAAATCGTCATCAGATAAGTCGGGCATAGCATCTTCGTTTACGATCTCTCCATCTTCATTTAAGATCTGAATCATTTCAAATTTTTCATCGATTCCTTCAAGTGGACTTTTAAAGCTCACTCTAGTCACCTCTTCCTTTCAAATAAATTCCTCATTATAGTTTACCTAAACTGCCGAGTACTAATCGTATTCTTTACATTATGTACCCCAAAATTACCTACCTTAATCATGCCTGTTACACTCATTTTCACAGAATAACTAATACAACTCTGCACTATTTAGTAGATTATATCATATTATACATGACCGTCAAACACTTTTAAACATTAGTGTTTGACTAAAATATAATCATTATCTTGAATTTAATATAACAACAACCTGTTACATAAAAATATGCTCCCTGTAATATAACAGTTGAAATTTATGATACAAAAAAGAGCACACAATTATTCGAGAACTGTGTGCTCTGTGTTATGACAATTTTTATTAATCTTCATACTCAACATTTAAATCAGAAATCTCATAAAACTCTTTCTTTAACTCATTAAATTCTTGAGTTAAATTATTGAAAGTTTCTTGGGCATCTTGAACTTCTGTATAACTCTTGTTTACATTCTCTACTTGAGAATCCAGATCTTCTTTTTCTAAGTTTTCATCTTTAAGCATTTCATATAATTCTGCATCTAAATCAAGTGAACTTTTGTAAGCTTCATACAACTCATTAAAAGCTTCGTATCTGTCGTTCATTGTGGTCATCATCTCATCAGCCACTTCTTTAGGTTCTTCTTCCAGCTCTTCGACATACTCTTCAATTTGATCAAATTCTTCTTTTGCAGAGTCAATACTTTCTTTCTCTTGTTCTAATAACTCACGACGCTCTTCAACCACACCTAATGCCTCGTCAACAATAGGTTGAATTTCTTCAAGTTCATCCATATTAATTTCCATCATTTGATTATAGAGTTCATTCTCTTGATCTTCTAATTCAACTAATTGTGATTGAGCTGATTGGAAAGAGCTTTCTAACTCAACAGACTTTTCTAGATGATTGTATATATCCTCTGCAGGATTATAGTCATCAGTACATGCAGATAAGACTACAAATATAATTAGTATGATTGCTGAAGTCACTAAACGTTTCATCGTCTTCCCTCTTTCTAAGTTCGTATTTTCGTTAATAAAAAGTATAACATAATCACTCATTAAAAAATAACATCAAAATATTAATATATAGAAAAAACTTGTGATAAAATGATGTTGTTATAAAGGAGAGCTGAAAGGATGAATAACATGATAACGATGGATCAAATTGTGCGTGAAGGTGATCCTGTCTTACGTGAAAAGGCTATAGAATTAGACCTCCCTGCTTCAAAAGAAGATCATAACACTTTAGAAAAAATGCTCCAATTTATTAAGAATAGTCAAGATGATGAATTGGCCAAAAAGTATAACCTGAGACCTGGTGTTGGATTAGCTGCTCCTCAAATAGGTATTTCTAAAAGAATGTTAGCTGTTCATTTTACTGATTTTAATGATAAAGAATATAGTATGGGATTGTTTAATCCTAAAATCATGAGCCATTCTGTTGAGAAGACTTATTTACAAGGTGGAGAAGGTTGCCTTAGTGTGGATCGTGATGTACCTGGAATTGTCCCACGGTATGCAAGAATCACGGTAAAAGGAGTAAACCTCGAGGGTGAAGAAGTTAAACTAAGATTAAAAGGTTATGCGGCAATTGTTTTTCAACACGAGATAGACCATCTTGATGGAATAATGTTCTATGATCATATTAATCCTGATAACCCTTTACAACCACCCGAAAACTCCAAACCAGCTGAAGAAATTTAGTGTTTATGAAGTACTGATGATAAAAATCAGTACTTTTTTTGTATAAATCATTTTAAAAAGAATGAATTGCAGTATATAATAATAAAAGAAGATGATAATGTTAATATATGCCTTAGTATTTATTGCTTATTACTTATAATGATTTTAACATTGTTTCTCATATAATCTTCAGTAAGGGGTTGTATGGTACATGTTAAAGAAATTGAGAGATCGAATTAAAAAACGTCTAAAGAAATTATTAGGCAACAAAAAAACGGCCAACACATAATATTGTTCTTTAATGCTCATTTGCATTTAGATATAGCTATACGGATAGGTAATGAACGGAGAAATATTTACAGTAAGGAGAGATAATATGATTTTTAAAGTACTTTATCAAGAACATGCTGAAGAAGCACCAGTTCGTGAAGAAACAAAAACTCTTTATATTGAAGCGGAAAATGTAAGAGAAGTACGTTCAAAGCTAGCTGATCGTAATTACAATATAGAATATGTCCAAGAACTAAGTGAGGCACACTTAAAATACGAACAACAATCCGAAGATTTTAAAGTGGAGAAACTCTAGGGGTCGTTCATATATGAAATTTGTAAAAAACGATCAAGTAGCAGTCTTCGCATTAGGCGGTCTTGGCGAGATCGGTAAAAATACGTATGGGGTACAATTTCAAGATGAAATTATTCTAATTGATGCTGGTATTAAATTCCCCGAGGATGAGTTACTAGGAATCGATTATGTAATCCCTGATTATACGTATTTAATTCAAAACCAGGACAAAATTAAAGGATTGTTTATCACACATGGACATGAAGACCACATTGGTGGAATTCCGTATTTATTAAGAGAAATTAATGTACCTATTTATGCAGGTAAGCTAGCAATTGGATTAATTCGTAATAAACTTGAAGAACACGGACTATTACGAAATGCCAAATTAAACACTATTCAAGAGGATGACGTCATAAAATTCCGTAAAACTTCCGTATCTTTCTTCCGTACAACACACAGTATTCCTGATTCGTACGGTATTGTGGTTAAGACACCTCCAGGTAATATTGTACACACTGGAGATTTCAAATTTGACTTTACACCAGTTGGGGAACCAGCAAACTTAACTAAAATGGCTGAAATTGGTGCTGAAGGGGTATTATGCTTACTTTCTGATAGTACAAACAGTGAAGTTCCTGGGTTTACACTATCTGAAAGAGTTGTTGGAGAGAGTATACACGATATTTTCAGTAAAGTTGAAGGTCGTGTCATTTTTGCAACATTTGCATCAAACATATACCGCCTACAACAAGTTGTCGAGGCAGCATCTAATAACGGACGAAAAATTTGTGTATTCGGACGAAGCATGGAGAATTCAATCCGAATTGGACAAGAACTAGGATATATTCGTGCACCGAAAGATACATTTATTGAACCGAATGAAATAAACAAGTTACCTAGCGATGAGGTATGTATCTTATGTACTGGGTCTCAGGGTGAATCGTTAGCTGCTTTATCAAGAATTGCTAATGGGACACACAGACATATTCAGATCCAACCTGATGATACAGTTGTCTTCTCGTCTTCCCCAATTCCAGGGAACACGATTAGCGTAAACCGTAGTATTAATAAACTTTATCGTGCTGGCGCAAATGTCATTCATGGTTCATTAAATGATATCCATACATCAGGACATGGTGGACAAGAAGAACAAAAGTTAATGCTACGTTTATTAAAACCAAAATATTTCATGCCTATTCACGGTGAATATCGCATGTTAGCAGAACACACTAAGTTAGCAAAAGATTGTGGTGTTCCTTTGAACAACTCATTCGTAATGGACAATGGTGACGTTCTTGCAATTGGTAATAAACATGTTGGAGTTGCTGGTAAGATTCCATCAGGCTCGGTATATGTCGATGGTAGTGGTATTGGAGATATCGGCAACATTGTATTACGCGACCGCAGGATTCTTTCTGAAGAAGGATTGGTTGTTGTAGTAGTAAGCATTAACATGAAAGAGTTCAAAATCGCTTCAGGCCCAGATATCATCTCTAGAGGCTTTGTTTATATGAGAGAATCTGAAGACCTAATCAAAGAAGCCCAGGTACTTGTCTCAAACCACCTAGAAAAAGTAATGGAACGAAGAACATCACAATGGTCTGAGATCAAAAATGAAATTACGGATACGATTCAGCCATTCCTTTATGAGAAGACTAAACGTCGTCCAATGATATTACCTATTATCATGGAAGTTTAATAAACATTACCTATCCAAAATAGCAAAAACTCGCTTAGTCATACAGCGAGTTTTTTTATATTAGTCTTCTATTACTAACGCTTTTTCAAATCTAGAAATATCCTTATCAGCACCGATTATAATTAATATATCATCATACAAAATCTTCTCATTTGCCATCGGCGACACATTGATTTCTTTTCCACGCTTAATAGCAACAACGTTACAGCCAAATTTAGCACGAATGTCTAACTCCATTAATGTCTTACCTTGCATCTTTTCTCCTGCTTTAATCTCAACCACACTATATTCATCAGACAATTCAAGGTAATCTAATACATTACTAGAGATAATACTATGTGCAATTCGTTTACCCATATCACGTTCAGGGTGCACGATCTCATCTGCTCCGATTTTCTCTAAAATCTTTTCATGATAATCATTTTGAGCTTTAACAGTAATTCGTTTTACCCCAATTTCTCTTAAAAGCAATGTGGTTAAAATACTAGCATGTATATTATCACCAATGGCGACAATCACGTGGTCAAGGTTTCTAAATCCTAATTCTTTTAGTGCTAATTCGTCAGTAGAATCTGCAATAACCGAATCTGATGCAATTTCTTTATACTCATTTACTTTATCTTCATCTAGGTCTAAAGCAAGGACCTCTTCGCCTTCTTTACTTAATTCTTTACAAATACTTCCCCCGAAGCGACCTAATCCAATTACTCCATATAACTTCTTCATATCTTGTTCCTCCTAAAAAGCCATATCTGAAAACAAGTCTACCATATATGCTACCCTTTTGTATTCTTTATTTAAAAGTTAGCTCTGATAAACTCAGTTTATCATAAGAGTTCAAAAGAATTTAAAATTATAAAACGCAACCGCCATTTTGAGCGATTGCGCTTCATCTTATAATTGGTCAAGCATTTGGAATTGTGACTTAACTAAGTCATAGTATTCACCTTGTTTTTTCATAAGTTCATCATGGTTGCCTTGTTCCAGAATTCGACCATGTTCTAGTACAATAATGTTATCAGAATCACGAATTGTTGATAATCTATGAGCGATAATAATCGCTGTTCGTCCTTTTAGTAGACGTTTTAATGCATTTTGAATCTTAACTTCTGTCTCTGTATCAATACTTGCTGTCGCTTCATCAAGAATAATAATTTTCGGATCTGCTAATAAAGCGCGAGCAAATGATAATAATTGTCGTTCACCGGCAGATAAAATGTTTCCTCGTTCTTCAACCTCGGTTTCATATTTATCAGCTAAACGTTGAATAAAATCATCTGCACCAACAACTTTCGCGGCTTCCATTACTTCCTCATCTGAAGCGTCAGGTCGACCAAATCGAATGTTTTCCATGATTGTTCCTGAGAAGATGAATGTATCTTGTAGGACGACGCTAATATTTTGTCTTAAGCCATCTAGCTTAACATCTCTCAAATCTACTCCATCAATTTTCACAGACCCCTTAGTTGGATCGTAGAAACGATTAATTAAGTTGGCAATGGTTGATTTTCCTGAGCCCGTATGACCGACTAGAGCGACTGTTTCCCCCTGCTTCATTTCTAGAGAGATCTCGTGTAATGCAATACGGTCTTCATCATAAGAGAATTGAACCTGATCAAATTCGATATGACCTTTAATATCATTTAATTCGACTGCATTTTCCTTCTCTTCAACGTTAGGCTTCTCATCTAAGAATTCAAAAATTCGTTCCGAAGCTGACATCGCCATGAGTAATTGGTTATACATTTGACCTAACCTTGAAATAGGCTCCCAGAACATACCGATAAAGAATGTAAATGAGATAAAAACACCTAATGTAACATTTGGATCGTTAATAATTAAATATGACCCATAAGCAACTAAGATGACCGTCCCAAACGCGTTACTCATTTCAACAAACGGTCTAAACATCGCACTCTTTTTAGTAGCCACATTCCAACTTTGGAATGTATCATCATTTACACCATGAAAATACTCTGTATTGTTATCTTCTTGCGAGAACGACTGAGTAATTCGAATCCCTTGAATACTTTCATTTAAGTGCGAGTTAACGCGTGATTGTTGGATTCTAACTTGTTGCCATGAACGACGTATGTTCTTTCTTAACTTAGTAGAAATATAGAACATTATTGGAATAATAACCATAACAGCTAATGCTAATTTTGGACTGATAATTAGTAGAATGACAACGATACTAATCAACGTAATAACATCCATCAATAGGTTAATAATCCCGTTTGTAAATAACTCCTGTAACGAGTTAATATCGTTCATGATACGTACGATAATACTTCCTGCTGAACGATTATCAAAGAATCGATTCGAAAGTCGTTGAACGTGTGAGAATAAATGATGCCTTAAATCATAAACTACGTTCTGACCTAATATATTAACGTATTTGATTCTAATAGCATTACCGATATAACTTAACAAGTAAAGAATTGCTACCCCAATAACAAATTGCATTAATAAACCATAATCTCCACTCGGTAGTACTTTGTCTACGATATAAGTACCGATTATAATAGGTACTGCCAACCTTACAATCGTAGATACGAGCATGGCAATAATAGCAATAGGTAGAACTGTCTTTGCGTAAGGTTTTACGTATTTCAGTAGTCGTACAAGTTGTTGCCAGTTAAATGGTTTATCAACCGGAATATCTTGAGTATATCTAAATCTTTTTAAATGAGGGCTTTTTGCCTTCATCGTTTCTGCCATATGTCTCCCCCCTTAAGCGTGTTGCTTAGCCTTTCCCAATATCGCCTCTTTATCTTGATATTGAATATCGTATATACGTTGGTAAGGACCGCCATTGCTTAGTAATTCTTCGTGCTTACCACGTTCAACAATATTTCCATCTTCTAACACTAATATTTCATCCGCGTGTTTCAGTGATGAAATACGATGTGCAATGATAAAGGTTGTGCGCCCTTTCATTACTTCTTTTAAGGCTTTTTGAATCTTGAATTCAGTTTCCATATCAACTGCTGATGTTGCATCATCTAACACAAGAACTCGAGGATTTATTAAAATCGCACGTGCAATGGAAATACGTTGCTTCTGACCACCTGATAATCCCATACCTCTTTCCCCAAGCAATGTGTCATAACCATTGGGCATTTCCATGATAAACTCATGTGCTTGAGCTCGTTTTGCAGCATCAATGATTTCCTCCATTGAAGCCTCAGGATTACCGTAAGCAATATTATCCTTAATTGATGTAGAAAATAAAAACGGCTCTTGTAAAACGAAACCTATATGCTTTCTCATATCTTTTAAGGAATATTCAGAAATTGGTTTTCCATCTAAAAGAACTTCACCTTGTTCTGGTTCATAGAATCTTGTAATCAATTGTGTAATACTCGTTTTACCTGAACCAGTTGCACCAATCAACCCAATCGTCTTGCCTGGAGGTGCGTCAAAGGATACATTCTTCAAAGCCTCATCGTCATCCTCAATATATGTTAAAGTGACATCTTTAAATGTAATATGACCTTCAACGTTCTTACTCTCGATAGGACTTGTCGAATCTTTGATTTCATCCTTTGAATCTAAAATTTCTAATAAACGTTCTCCAGATGCTTTAGATTGAGAGAACATGTTAACAACAAAACCAAAGTTCATTAACGGTCCAACTAAATACCAAATTAAGTTAAAGTAAGCAGCAATGACACCAATCGATACTGAGCCATTCATGTATAGGTAACCACCAAAAGCTAATAAAACAACAACTGATATGTTGCCCATAAACTCCATTAATGGAAAGTATTTAGACCAAATCTTTGCTGTATCTAAATAATGCTGACGGTAATTATCACCTTTTTCAGAGAAACGGTTAATCTCAAAATCTTCTCTTGATAGTGATTTTACCGTGTTCATACCTGAAATGTTTTCTTGAACACGAGTATTTAATCGACCGAATGATTTACGAATCCCTCTAAATGCTGGATGTACTCGTTTATCAAATTTCATAACTACAACAATTAAAAATGGCATCGAAGCCATCGTTGCTAACGCCAGTGGTACAGAATAATAAAACATTACTGATACACTAGATAACACTAATAGTACAATCCTTATTAATTCCGAGAAGCCAAATGATAGGAAAAATCTAAACAGCTCAACATCAGCCGTTAATCGAGACATTAAATCTCCTGTCTTGGCATTATCATAATAATGGAAAGATAATCGCTGTAGCTTCTTATATAATGCGTCTCTTAAGCTAAATACAGCTGAAATTCCAAAATAATCACCCATGTATTGGTGAAAAAATGTAGCAACTGATTTAATAATCATCAGTCCAATAAAAGCTAAACACAACATTGGTACTAAACTATAATTCTCTTCACTAATGACTTCATCAACTGTGATCTGTATGACAATTGGATAAACAACTGTAATTAAGACCACAAAAAGTAAAGACAATAACGATATAAAGAAATATCGTTTGTAGGGCCAATAAAAATCTTTAAGCTTCTTAAACGTTTCCATGATGTTCCCCCTTTTTAAGCTAACAAACTAATTTAGAAAAAATTAGTACTTTTATAAATATACCGAGTTCCGAAATAAAATTCTACCCCTTTTGGAGAAAAATTTTAAAAAAATTTATACTAATCAGCATATAATAAGATTTGATAAATGACTTCGATACATAGAACCATTTCATCTCAGACTTTAGGCTGAATTGACTTAAAAATACGGTATGTGGTATATAATAGAGAGATACGTAATTATTGAAATATCAAGTTTATATTATAAAGAAGACCATAAAAAAGACTTTAACCTGTTCTTTCACGAGTAGATTTTTTAAAAAATGAGGTGATTAGATGAAATATATCATTATAGGTGGAGATGCAGCAGGAATGAGTGCGGCTATGCAAATAGTAAGAGCAAATCAAGATCACGATATAACAGTATTGGAACGAGGAGAAATTTACTCATACGGCCAATGCGGTTTGCCTTATGCTATTAGTGGAATTGTTGATGAGCCAGAAGATGTAATCGCAAGAGAGGTTGAGACGTTTCGAAATAAATATGGCATAGATGCCAAAATAAATCATGAAGTGACACATGTGGATTCAGCTAACAAAGAAGTTCATGGTCGAGTCACCTCGACCGGAGAATCTTTTAAATTTGAATACGACAAGCTACTAATTGCAAGTGGCGCAAGTCCTGTAATGCCTGATTGGAAAGGGGTTGACCTCGGAGGGGTTTTCCACATTAAAACAATTCCAGACACGAAAGATATATTGAATTATTTAGATAAAGATATTCAGAATGTCACAATTGTTGGCGGAGGGTTTGTTGGGCTGGAAATGGCTGAGAACTTCGGTGAAATCGGTAAAAACGTCACGATTATACAACGTGGTCAACAACTGATGAAACCTTTTGATTATGATATGGCTGAACTCATCCATAAAGAAGCCAACCATCAAAATGTTAATATTATCTTCGGTGAATCGGTGAAAAGTTTTGCTGGTAAACATTCGGTTGAAAAAGTTATAACTGACCAGAATGAGTACCCAACTGATTTAGTCTTACTGTCTATAGGTATAAATCCAAACACACAGTTTGTTGGCGATGAATTCTCAATAGGTGAGAAGAATGAATTAATAGTAGATGAATATATGAAGACAAATGTAAAAGACGTATTTGCTGCAGGCGATTGTGCCTCACAATATCATAGAATTAAAGAACAAAATGATTACGTTCCTTTAGGGACACATGCTAACAAACAAGGTATGGTGGCAGGTCAAAACCTTCTTGGTAAAAGTGTAGAATTTAGAGGGATTGTTGGCACTTCTATACTTAAGTTTTTTGACCTTGATATTGGTCGAACAGGACTATCAGAGAAAGAGGCACAAGAATTATCATTGGATTATGATACAGTTAAAATTACGACACGACCTGTTGCAGGCTACTATTCTGATATAGAAGAATTAACCGTAAAACTCGTGTATGAGAAGACAACAAAACGTCTATTAGGCGGGCAAGTCATCGGAAATAAAGGCGTAGATAAACGAATTGATGTACTAGCCACTGCGCTATATCATAATATGACAACTGTTCAGCTCTTAGATTTAGATTTATCTTACGCTCCACCATTTAATGGTGTTTGGGATCCAATACAACAAGCCGCAAAAAGAACCTTATAAAAAGAGGCTGAGACAAAAGAAAAGTAGCTTAACAAAAAACGAATATTGAGTTTTATTAGCGTAGTCAAAATGCGCAGACTCCTGCAAGAACAGCACGAGCTGAGGGGCCACAGGATGTGGGTCAGTTCGGCGTTGCAACATGGATGTTGCGTATTTAGCCGAACATCCTTAAACTCCGAACGGAAAGTGAGTTTGGGGAAGTTGAAGCCGTGCCTGCGAAAAGCGAAGCATTTTCACGCAGCTAAAAATTGAAGACGAATATTAGGAGTAACTTGACTCCTAATATTCGTCTTCTCTAAGGATAAGATATCTTTTGTCCCAGCCTCTTCGTTCATGCTTTATAAATCATATTTGACACAGCTTTAATCCCGACTTCTATAGCATCTTCCTTAGGATTCAAACGACTATTATGTAGTCCGTATGAAGAATCTACTCCTAACCAAAACATAAACCCTGGTATCCCTTTAAGAAAATATCCAAAATCTTCGCCAGTCATTGCTTCTGGGGCTTCTACGTAATTAATATCTGTATCTTCTATAACTTTCACAAATTGGTTCACTTGCTCCTCATTATTGTTAACCATATAATAATTAGCACCGTAATCTACGGATGTTTCACACTCGAATCGACTTTCAATTCCTTTTAAGATACGTTCTATACCATTTTTAATTAACTGCATAGAATCCGGGTGAATGGTTCGAATCGTTCCTTCAACACGTGCATGCTCTGCAATTATATTTTGAACCGTACCTGCTTCCATTTTCCCTAGAGTTACTACAGCTGGTTTCAAAGGATCTCGCATTCTACTTACCACCTGCTGCAACTGAACATTGAACGTACTAGCAGCCATAATCATATCTTTTGTCTCATGTGGATAAGCCGCGTGCCCACCTTTTCCATTAAAATCAATAAACAACTCACTTGTATTCGCAAATAACAATCCTGGTTTAGAGCTTACTGTACCAACAGGAAGTTTAGGGTCAATATGTAATGCGAAAATAGTATCTGGGTTATACTTTTTCATCAGGTCACTATTTAACATCGGCTCCGCACCACCAGGCCCTTCCTCAGCAGGCTGGAAAATAAACAAAACATTTGATTCTGGTCTATTATTAACAATTTGCGTTAAAGTGCCAAGCGCAATTGTCATATGAAAGTCATGTCCACAAGCATGCATGTAACCGTCATGCTTTGAATCAAAATCAAATCCTGTCTCTTCTTTAATCGGGAGTCCATCAATATCTGTTCGATACGCAATGGTCTTATCACCCACAGTACCTTTCACGAACAAAAATATACCAGTTTTCCACTTATCAACTATTAAATAATCCTGAGGTAATGTTTGAATATAATTCAGCAGATATTCTTGAGTCTTAAACTCTTTAAAACCAATCTCAGGAATCTGATGTAAATCTCTTCTAATCTTGATCCAATCATTTGTCATGACAATCTACCTTTCTTTGCAACTAAGAAAAAGCGGAACCCGTTAAGATTCCGCTTCATCGTTATATTAATCGTCTAACTTTCTTAATGCACTCATAATTTCAGTTTTTGATTTTGTCTGATCGTCAATTTCTTTTAGAACTTTAGCTGGTGTACCTGCTACAACTGTGTTTGGTGGTACATCTTCTGTAACAATGGCACCTGCTGCAACAACAGCACCTTCACCAACGGTTACACCTTCTAAAATTACGGCGTTAGCTCCTACAACGACTCCATCTTCAATGACAACTGGTTTGGCTGAAGGTGGCTCAATAACACCCGCTAATACGGCTCCAGCACCTATGTGGCAGTTCTTCCCAACTGTTGCACGACCACCTAATACAGCGTTCATGTCAATCATTGTGCCTTCACCAATCGCTGAACCGATGTTAATGGATGCACCCATCATAATCACAACACCGTCACCAATTTCTACTTGGTCACGAATGATGGCGCCTGGTTCAATACGTGCATTAATATTTTTTAAATCTAATAAAGGAATAGCTGAGTTACGACGGTCATTTTCAATTACATGATCATCAATTAAATGGCTGAAACGTTCTAAGTCTTCTTTAACGACTTTCCATTCACCGAAGATAACTCCTGTTTGTTCATCCACAAATGCTTGGATTCCTTCACTGAATTCAATACTGCTTAGTTTGTTACCTTTAATGTATACTTTTACTGGTGTCGACTTTTTCGCATCCGAAATAAATTGAATAATTTCATTTGCATCCATCATGTTCATGTTGAATCCTCCATTAAAAACAGTTTTACTTTACTTTATCAAAATGTTAAATTCTTTGACAAGTCTTAACTACGTTGCTGATAAAATTCATTCCTCAATTGCTTGAGGATTTCACGTCGAGTATAAATACCGACCATTTTATCCCTATCATCCAACACACATGCGAATGAATAATCAATTAGAACATGTAGAGCCTTTTCTAACGAATCAGACATATGAACTGTTGGGATATCATCTTTCATAACATCTTCAACCGTTTTAGAATATAATTGTTCAACTTCAATTTGTTCAATTCCAAACATAGCTTCTACAATATCAGATTTGCTAATAATCCCGCAAAACCTGCCATCTAAGTCTAATACAGGAACGGCATTGTAACCGGTTTTAGTTAAAACTAATAGTGCGTGTTCTAATGGATTTTGTAGTTGGACGTGTGCAACTTTTTCTGCATCGATCATATTTTCTGTTACTGGTATCGTTGATAAATCGAAACTCGATAAATCTAACATTTACTCCCCTCCTTAATTAACACACAGGAGTAACACCCAAAGTATATTTTAACACAAATGACTTAAAAGACATAATTCAGCCCTACTTTTTATACCCCGTTTCATTTATAATTATACTAGAAAGAAGGGATTTTATTGACACACGAATTCACACGTAAAGAAGAAGCCGTAAATGCATTTACTCACGGCCTAGGAGCACTACTCAGTATAGCTGGCCTTGTCATTTTAATCGTGTACTCATCCATACATGGTAACGCATGGCATGTGGTGTCGGTAACGATTTACGGCACAACAATGCTCATTATGTATTTATCATCGACAATTGTGCACGCATTAAAAGATGGTCGAGCCAAAGATCTATTCTTATTTATAGACCACTCTTCCATATATTTATTCATCGCTGGTACATATACTCCAATTCTATTAATCTTACTTCGCGGACCCATAGGATGGACATTATTTGGAGTTATATGGGGCGTTGCGATATTAGGGATTATCTTTAAGATTTTCTTCGTTAAACGATTTATGGTCGTCTCAACATTAATTTACATCTTTTTAGGATGGTTTATTGTTTTTGTATGGAACCCACTAGCAGCTGAAATGGAATTAAGAGGACTGATTTTCTTAATTATCGGCGGGATTCTGTATAGTTTAGGTAGTGTATTTTATATGTGGAGAGGTTTCCCATATCACCATGCAGTTTGGCATATGTTTGTTATAGCAGGCAGTGCATTTCATTTCTTCGCCATTTTGTTTTATGTAGTTTTAGTTTAAATCTTTTCTATAAAATAAAGGCTACAGATTGGACAATCCAATCCGTAGCCTTTTTAATTTGATTAAAATGGATACTGATTTAAATATTGACCACCATCTAGAGTAACGACTTCTCCATTCATATACTTTGCGTCATTTAAGATAAAGTAAGCTAGATCCGCAATTTCTTCTGGCTCACCCAAACGACCTAATGGAACCGAGTTAAGAGTACGCTTAGCCGCTTCTTCAGACTCCCAAAGCTTTTCAGCTCCACCGGTACGATCAATTGGCCCAGGCGCAATCGCATTAGAGCGAATACCATACTTTCTCCCCCACTCTACTGCTAGAGTACGTGTTAAGTTAAGTACCCCTGCCTTAGCTGCTGAAGAGTGCGCAACTCCAGGCCCAGCATCCCAAGCATATGTAGCTACCATATTAATAATGTTTCCTTTGATATTTTTCTCAATCCAGTACTTACCGACAGCGTGACTGCAATAGAATGTGCCATTTAGAACGATATCGATAACTGAATTCCACCCGTTGATTGATAATTTCTCAACAGGTGCAATAAAATTACCTGCTGCATTATTTACTAAATGGTGAATAGCCCCATACTCATCAACAGTTTCTTGAATCATTCTTTCAATATCTTCTGGTTTTCTCACATCCATGACAACGGTTTTCACATTAAGGTCTTTACCATCTAAAATATCATCTTTAGCTTGATCCAAACGTTCTTGATTACGACCTGTTATAACTACTTTCGCCCCTTCATGAGCAAATTTCTTTGCCATGTACTTACCCATTCCACTGGAACCTCCAGTAACAATCACTACTTCATCTCTCATCTACATTCCTCCTAAATTTTTTATATTTACTGAATAGTCATTCATTTTGTATTAATTATCTCATATATAATCTAAAAAAACCATGCTATAATGTGATTAACGTATAAAAAAAAGGATGAACAACATGAGTAAGAAAGTGTCGAGGAGAAGCTTTTTAAAACGTATAACAGTCGGTTCTCTTGGGGTCGTTGGACTTTCATATGGTGGTTATTATTATGCTCATGAGGTTGAGCCACGTTGGTTAAATGTTATTCATTCGACTGTCCAATCCAAGCGAATCCCACAAGCCTTTAATGATTTTAAAATTCTACAGATAACAGATACCCATATCGGCTTTCAATATAGCGTAAGTGATTTAGGAAAATTAATAAACGCAGTCAATAATCAAAAGCCAGATCTAGTTGTGTTCACGGGTGATCTAACGGATGACCCATCAAAAATGGATGAATCTGCCTACTTAGATATTATTGAAATCTTATCTCGAATTGAAGCTCCAAAAGGTAAGTTCTGGATTTATGGGAACCATGACCATGGAGGCTATGGCACCCAACAGATACGAAAAGTTATGGACGAAAGTGGCTTCACTCTTCTTATGAACGAAACAACGCAGATTTCACTTAATGAAGATTACATTAATTTATCTGGATTAGATGATATTCTTTTAGGTCGACCAGAACCCTCTGCATTAATACCAGACGAAGAGCAGGAGCGTTTTAACGTTCTTCTTTGCCATGAGCCTGATTTCGCTGAAGAAATTACTAATTACCCTTTTGATTTACAGCTATCAGGCCACAGTCACGGAGGGCAAATTCAATTGCCATTTTTGGGATATATCGTTACTCCTAATTTAGGTCAAGAGTATGTTGAAGGTTATTATGAATTAGGTACACGACCTTTAAATTTATATGTCTCAAGAGGCTTAGGCACAACACGTCTACCCTTCCGCTTCTTATGTAGACCAGAAATAAATGTTTATACTCTTCAATCCAGTATGTAAATCCTTGTCAAGGAATTGTTAAAAATGACTCCTATACCTTGTTATGTTTAATGTACTTTAGTGCTAGAATAAAGATGGTATAGATAGGAGTGTGTAATGTAATGTCTAAAAAACTAACAATTCTATTGTTCACTATAACTTTAAGTGGGTTATTAGCAGCATGCGGTAGTGACAACTCAGCTGAGAGCACAAGTCAAGGCGCGGAACAACAGGAAATCAAGCCTAACTTCGATCAAGAAGTACAGAACTTTAGTTTCACTAATCAAGATGAAGAGACTGTTGAATTGGACGACCTTAAAGGCGATTACTGGGTTGCTAATTTAATTTTCACTAATTGTGAAACTGTCTGCCCACCGATGACAGCTAATATGGCGAGGTTACAACAAAAGTTAGATGAAGAAGGGCTAGATATTAGACTGATATCATTTTCTGTTGACCCACATATAGATAGCCCTCAATTGCTAAAGGAATTTGGCGATAAACATGGTGCAGATTATAGTAACTGGGATTTTCTAACTGGTTATTCTCAAGAGGACATTGAAAGTTTTGCATCAAAATCTTTTAAAGCTTTAGTAACAAAGGTTGACGGTGAAGATCAGGTCACACATGATACATCTTTTATGTTAGTATCACCTGAAGGTAAAATGGTTAATCGTTTTAAAGGGACATCATTTGAAGAAGTAGAAAAAATTGTTGATTACTTGGAACACTATAAAAAATAGTCTGGCGAAGATCGCCAGACTATTTTTTATATTAATCATTTCTAATCACTAAGTATACAATCAGCCCGAGTAAAGGAAAGAATAAAGTACCCATCAAAACCACAATAGCATATTCCTTACTATTTCCCTTTCGAATGGAATCACGATAAGCCCAAATACTGGTTAAGATATTTAATAAAAATAATAGGAATCCAAAAAATAATATAACTGCAAATACTTCCACTTAAAGCTCCCCCTCTCCCCCTTCATAATAATGTAATATGAGCGCATTGTGAAGTTTAGACTAATTCATTTTAAGTAGAAATATTTTTGTTTCTAAAATATTGTGATAAAATTTTAGCTACGAATGTGACCAGAAAGCTAATTCCAAGAACTATAATAGAAATCCATAAGGAACCAAGTATGACTTCAATTTGGTTTTTCCCTTGTGAAAAGGAATCTGACAACACTAGAACAATCATTGTCACACTTGTTATACATAATGAAACTAATAAATAACTTAAAGTGTAAAAGCATTTGTACTTGATTAACCTAATAATGATTGGTTTAAGGATAAAATAAGCACAATAAATCAAAACCAGGAAGATTAAACTTCTAGATAAGTAGGCTATCACAATTGGGTTTTCTAACATAAAGACCATCTCCTATTGTTCGATGAAAGGATTATCATCATGAGTGACGTTTTCTTAGGCAGTTTATTAGCAGGTTTAGCTACGGGTGTTGGCGCTATTCCTATATTATTTATAAAAAAGCTAACTCATAAATGGCGCGACATCTTACTCGCATTTGCTGGTGGTGTTATGTTGGCGGCCGCTTTATTAAGTTTAATACCTGAAGCTTTAGATTATGGAACGTTAACTCAATTAATATTCGGGTTAATCATAGGGGCCGTCGTGTTATCATTATTGGAACATTCTATCCCACATATACACGTAGAAAACGTAAATCAATCTATAAAAATAGATCAAAAGGCTATGCTTGTCGTAGCAGCAATCACTCTTCACAACATCCCTGAAGGATTAGCTACAGGAGTTAGCTATGCAAGTGGTAAAGAAGGCCTTGGAGAAGTAGTGGCGATTGCTATAGGAACTCAAAATGCTCCGGAAGGTTTTTTAGTAGCATTATTTCTAATTCATCAAAGTATCAAACGAGTAACTGCCTTTATTATAGCTACATTAACTGGGTTAGTTGAAGTCGTGACAGCTCTTTTAGGATATTATTTAACGAATATAGTAGATGGGTTAGTTTCATACGGATTAGCATTTGCAGCTGGAGCAATGTTGTTTATCATTTATAAGGAATTAATTCCTGAAAGCCACGGTGATGGTCACGAACGCCCAGCCACTCACTCTTTTATTATAGGAATATTACTGATGATTTCGTTAATTGAAATATTTTAAGAAAGATTGGTGACATCAATGGAACATTTATTAAATCAAAACGTGAAAGATATTGAGATTTCAGGAATTAGAAAATTTTTCAATCTAGTTCAAGGAAAGAAAGATATTATCTCTTTAACAATAGGTCAACCTGATTTCCAAACTCCTGACCACATTAAAAGAGCAACTAAAGAATCGCTTGATCAAAATTTGACGACGTACACACCAAATGCTGGTGTGCCAGAACTTAGAGAAGCTGTATCGAATTATGTCAAATCTAATTACCAATTAAACTATAGTCCAGAAAATGAAATTATAATAACCGTTGGTGCTTCACAGGCGATTGATATAACTCTTAGAACGATTATTCAACCAGGTGATGAGGTTTTACTACCTGGACCCGTTTATCCTGGCTATGAGCCTCTAATTAAACTAGCTGGCGGTACTCCTGTATACGTAGACACGAGAGAGCACAATTTCAAGTTCACAGCAGATCTAATCCAACAATATATAACACCTAAAACAAAGTGTGTGATATTGCCTTATCCTTCTAACCCAACAGGTGTAACGTTAAGTAAGAATGAGTTACAGGAAATTGCTAATTTATTAAAAGATCAACCTATTTTTATATTAGCGGATGAAATTTATAGTGAGCTCACTTACGAAGAGGATCATTTCTCTATAGGTTCATTTGATGAAGTAAGAAAACAAACATTTATTGTTCAAGGTGTTTCTAAGTCACATTCTATGACTGGTTTTAGAATTGGATTTTTAATGGGTGATTCAGAAGTTATGAAACACGTATTAAAGGTTCATCAATATAACGTCTCCTGTGCTACTTCTACAAGTCAGTATGCAGCCTTAGAGGCGATGACAAACGGTTTAAATGATCCTAAGATAATGAGAGAGTCTTACTTAAAAAGAAGAAATTATGTGGTACAGAGGCTTGAAGCAATGGGAGTTGAAGTCGTAAAGCCTGACGGAGCTTTTTATGTGTTTCCAAAATTAACACCTCACAATCAGGCTTCATTTGACTTTGGATTAACATTAGTAGATCATGCTAATTTAGCCCTTGTACCTGGTGATGCATTTTCATCGTATGGTCAAGGGTATATGAGAATATCTTATGCTTATCATGAAGATGTCTTAAAAGAAGGACTGGATCGCCTAGAACAATTTCTAAACCATTATTAGTAAAGGTGTTTGTTATGAGGACACTTTTTCACTTTTTTCTTAACAAATTGATATTTATTTAATACACCATCTAATTCTTGTGAAATCTTTATACACTCTTCACTTGTGTAGCCATAGATTGTAGCAATATCGACCATTTTAGATCTAAGTTGTTCAATTTCCTTTTGAAGATTAGTTAATTGTTTTAAAGAAGACACGGATTCGGTTCCTCCCTAACATCTTAAGTAGATAATTATCATAACACGGATTAGATAAATGTGCGACAATTTACCTACGAACTTTTTAAATAGTAAGATTATTTAACTACTTTAATCAAACTTTAAAAATATGTAAAACATTTATAATGATTTCAATACTACATTCGTAAAATATTGTGGTAGGATAATAATATACAGATTTGTTTGAGAGGGAGATTTTCCTTGAAAAAAGAAATATGGGAATGGACTAAAGCAATCATTATCGCAGTTGTATTAGCATTCTTTTTAAGGTCCTATGTGTTTGCTACTTCTATTGTAGAAGGAACAAGTATGGATCCAACATTACATAATGGCGAGCGAGTAATTTTTAATAAAGCCATTTATTTGCTTGATGAACCTTCACGTGGGGACATTGTTATTATTCAGCATCCTAATAAAAACTATGTCAAAAGAGTTATTGGACTTCCGAATGAAACCGTAGAAGTTAGAAATGGAACACTTTATATAGATGGCGAAAAAGTCGACCAAAGCTTTTTACCTCCTGAACAGCAAAGTGCAACTTCTGACTTTGAGCCAGTTGAAGTTCCGAACCAACACTATTTTGTTATGGGTGATAATCGCGATATCAGTAAGGATAGCCGAAATGGATTAGGATTTATTCATGAGGATGATATTATTGGTAGGTCAGAAATTGTTATATTTCCTTTTGACCAAATAACCATCACAAGATAAGTTTAAGAATTGCCGAAACACTAACGGACAGAACTAAAGTTAGTGTTTCGGTTTTTTATATTAATTTAGATGATCCGGTAAACGAAGAATGGAGTCATTTAGTTCTTCAAGTCTATTTTCAATCCGGTGTAACAAATAAAATGTTACGAGGATAGGAAAGCCAACTTCAGGAATCCAATTAACCCAGGTTTCCATTACCAATCCCTCTCTTCCCTATTTTAATTTTATATATTTTGATAAAAGAAAAAGGCCTTTAAATTGTATAAGGCCTTTTTCGAATCCCTATTATTCACCTAACGGAATCTCTGTTACTGCACGATCCACAATTTGAGCACGATCTATCTCAACTAATGGACCACCATTAGACATAAATACGTCATTTGCAATAATGGTTTCCATTGCACTTTTCACAGCGACTGGATCAGCCGGATCAACTGGGTTTTCTAATGAAATCGTCGCAAGTGAACCTTGTTCTGTCTTAAATTTTAATTCTAATCGTTTAGCCATAGCTCATTCACCCTTTCTAAAATGAAATTATATTAAACTTCCGCAACTTCAAATGAGTCATTACGTACGATATTTAGTAATGTGTGTGTCTGAAGAGTTCCTAATGCCTGCCCTACCTCATATAATTGATCTGGTGTTGCCTCTAAGTTTATTTGGTTGTAGGACTTCTTCTTGATGATTGCTTTTCCATCATCGTTAACCCCTGCGTTAAATACCAATTGTAACTGAGTACGTGTTCTTACTTGACTTGCCATGTTATTCATCCCCCTTTCACCAATATAATCGAAAATATAAAAAAAAGGTGTGGAATGTTTGAAACATTCCACACCCTTTATCCGTCAAATTACTTGGAAGTAATTATATTAATGTTTAACGTTATCAAATACACAATAACCAATGAAAGTAGCTAATAACGCTAAGCTTATAATTCCCATAATTGTTTCCATTTTGCTCAGAGCCTCCTCTGTTTATATATGTATTAGTTATTATTATTTTAACAAATAAATTATATCATATTTATTCGTTTTTTTATTAATCGAATTGATGTAAAATAATGTAGAACCCTTTAAAACTACACAACAGATAAGGTGATTAATGATGCGTTACTGTCCAAAATGTGGTGCTAAAATACATGACGATGAATTATATTGTGTTGCATGTGGAGCCCGTTTACCCGATGACATAAATACTCGATTTGAGGAAGAACAACGAGAAAATCAAGGGTTTAATAAATGGTGGTTAGCACCTATTTCTGCAATCATATTCTCGTTAGTGCTAGCCATAGCACTACACTTTTACTTAGAATACCAACAATCTCAAGCTAAAGATTATTATAAAGACGGAGTAGAGTTGGCTTTGGATGGTCAATTTAATAATGCTAAAGATCTCTTTGAACAATCACTAGATTACAAGAGTAACTATAAAGCAGCTATTCAAAGCCGAGAATTCATGGATGTTGCCATTAATATACAGAACTCTTTAAACGAAATTGATAAATTAATTGAAGCTGAATCTTATCAACAAGCTATGAATCTAACAAATGACATTGAGGGTAAATTAAAGCACTATGAAGGTGAAGTCGTCAACCATTTATTAACTAGTATAGTTGATAAGCGTAATGAAATTAAAATTGAACAAGTTCGTAGTGAATTAGATGAAGAGAATGGTATAGATGAATTAAAAATCTTATTATGGCAAATTGAGTCCATAGATTCAGAAGAAGCAGATGAATTGGAAAATCAAATGAAAGAACGTATTGTGAATTATTCTTTCAACCGTGCCAATGAAGAGTTAAATGATAATCATTTTACTACTGCTTTATCAATAGTTCGCGATGCATTAAGATATGTACCAGGTGAAGAAAAGCTTGAAAGTTTAAGAACGACAATCGAAAAACAACAAGTAGCATTTGAAACAGAACAAAATAAACGAATCCAGCAAGCTTTAAACCAATTTGAAATAGAACAAGAACATAATGCTAATGATGCTGTTGAGGTTAATTCAATAGAAGCAACCCTAAATGATGAAGGGCAAATTGTGGTTAAAGGTGAACTTAAGAGTGTAGCTACCGTACCAATTCACTCATTGTCAGTTAAATACACATTGCATAATGATGATGAAGAGGAAGTACTTGAGAACGAAACATTCCTTTATCCAGAAACTCTCTATCCTGATGAAACAGCACAATTTGAATATACACACTATGATATTGAAGAAGAAGTGGAGATTACGATTGAACAAATATCATGGTACCTTGAAGGACAGTAGGAGATGATTTCACATGTTTAAGAAAAATCAAAAAGCCCTCCCCATCAGCCTTTCAGTAGTCATATTAATCCTTGGTACATTAGCCATTTTTATTTATTATAACTATTGGGAAGATGATGTATTAGCTACAGAATCAGGTATTGTAAATGTAGTTGAAAATGAAGAAGACAATGAAATGAAAGATTTACAGACCATTATTCACGAAGCAGAAAAATATGTTGTTCAAATTGAAGCAATAGGGTCTTCTTCAGAAAGTGAAGGATCAGGCTTCCTGTTTAATGACAAAGGTGATATCGTAACCAATGCTCACGTCGTGGATGATGCCACAGATATATTTGTTAAAACATCTGATGGTACTTCCACTTATCCTGCAGCATTGATTGATATGAATGAAAAGAAAGATGTAGCCGTTTTAAGAGTTCCGCAGTTAAAAAATCAAGGTTCAGTTGAAATTGACCCCAATTTTGAGCCGAATATTGGGGATGAAATTATCGCAGTTGGTTCGCCTCACGGTTATTCAGGTACTTTTACTGACGGCATTATCTCAGCTAAGAATAGAAGCTTCTCAGTCAATAATTCTGAATATGAAAACCTGTATCAAATTTCAGCTAGCATTTTACAAGGAAATAGTGGAGGTCCACTTATTCATAAAGAAACAGGCTTAATCATAGGGATTAATGCTGCGGCTAGCAAAGATGGAAACATCGGTTTTACTATCCCAATCTCACAAGTTTATGATCTCATGCAAATGTGGTCAGATGTTGCTGATGATGAAGAATTAAGTTTCGAAGTTGATCCAACTTTACATCAAACCGTTGAATCAAATTCTCTAAAAAATGATGCTGAGTATATTGTTAATTACTATTACGATACATTAAATGTCAGAGATTATTTTGCTGCATATTCCCTTCTTGGGAGCGAAGAACAGATCAAAAGAACTTATCAAGACTTTAGAGACTTGAGCGTTAAATCTATTGAAATTAAGATTCAGGATATAGAATTAGATAATCCAAACGGTGATTCGATTAAAGTGACAGCATATGCAGACCACTCTATTCGTAAAGACGAAAAAATCTTAGAAACACATCATTATAAATCAGTATTTAATGTTGGTTACGAGAATGACCAGCTAAAAATTCTATCACTAGATCGTGAATTACTTTCAAAAACTGAAGAAGAAATAGAAATAGAGGCTGAAGAAGAGGAGTCTGGTAGTAACTCATAGAGCGGGTATTTGCCGCTCTTTTTTTATTTATATGGGTTAATATCCTTAGCATTACAAATGCCTTTACATATACATAACTGAAAGCGCTTATGGAGGTGATTTCATGTATGGAGGAAACGCAGGAAATGTAGGCAATGTAGGGAACATTGGTAATATGGGGAACCTTGGAAAAGCAGGAGGTAGCTACTGTCACAACAACTTTGTTATTTATGTTGTCCTATTCATCCTACTAGTCATTGTAGGTGCAGCTTTTTATTGCTAATTAATCGCTAAAGGTCGATTCATAAAAAAGTGTGGTCGATTATAGTCGACCACACTTTTTCTTTCAAGCTTTCTGTGCACTAAACAGTTTTTCTACTTCTGTATTAGGGACAGGTTTACTAAAGTAATATCCTTGAACTTCATCACAATTTTCTTGATTTAGAAACTTCAAATCCTCCTCACACTCTACTCCTTCTGCTATTACTTTTAAGTTTAAAGAGTGAGATAAATGAATAATCGTTTTTACAATCGCTATATTTTGTTCTGTTTTTTCCTGTATAAACAGTCGATCAATCTTCAATTTACTTAAAGGAAACTGGCTTAAATACTTTAAAGAAGAATATCCTGTACCAAAATCATCTAATGCAACGTTAACACCAAGTTCTTTAAATCCATTCAAAGTCTCAATTATAAATTTTTCATTAGCCATGGCCATGCTCTCAGTAATTTCAATTTCTAAATACTCTGGTTCTAACCCCGTATCCTCTAATATCTTACCAATATTAGTGATTAAATCACGTTGTAGGAATTGCTTTGCTGATAAATTGACACTCACTTTAACTTTAGGCAAGCCTAAATCCTGCCATAACTTATTCTGCTTACATGCTTCTCGGATCACCCAGTCCCCTAACTCAACAATTAGTCCTGTTTTTTCAGCTAAAGGTATGAACTCATTAGGAGGAACTATACCACGGTCAGGATGGTTCCAACGGCATAATGCTTCAAAACCGATAATTTCATTATTTTTTATATTAATTTGTGGTTGGAAATGAAGAACAAAATCTTTACTTTTTAATGCTTTATGTAGTTCGGTTTCTAATGTTAATCGTTCTTTAAAACCTTCTGTAAAGGATTTTTGAAACACTAAATAATCATTTTTATTTTCTTTTTTTATAAAGTTCAAAGCAATATTTGCTTGTTTCATTAACTCTGATGCAGTTTCTCCTAATGTTGGAAATAGACTAATCCCTATACTAGTTGATGTATAAATTTCATAGCCATTGACCGTTAATGGCTGCTTAAAGTTTCGCAGTAATTCTTCTGCAAACTCTGTTGCATTTTGTTCACTTTCAACATTACGTTGAAGAATCAGAAATTCGTCCCCCATCATTCTGGCAACGAAAATATCTTCAAACAAAAATTGTTTCAACCTTGATGCAAATGACTTCAACAATTGATCACCAAATTGATATCCAAGTGTATCGTTAATATGCTTAAAATCGTCTAAATCAATAAAGTGAACCGCTATTTTCTTTTCACTCAATGTCGATGCCTTTATTTCATCATTTAATACTTTTTGAAAATAATTTCTGTTAGGTAAATCTGTTAATTCATCATAATAAGCCATAAATTCAATTTGTTTTTCATTCTCTACTCTTTCAGTGATATTGCGTATAATAGCTATTCTTAGCTGACCTTCTTCAATATCAAGTGTTTCTGGTACAATTTCAACATAAATGATGCTACCGTCTTTCTTTATACCTCTAACAGTATAAGATTTGTTTGTAGTAGACTGGATGCTTTTTATCATCTTTTGGTGATCATTGGTGTGAATTAAATCTAAGATACTAGTACCTAGTAAATCCTCACGTTGATATCCAGCCAGGCTTGCAAAGGCTTGATCACAATCTAAAATTTGTGCACCATCATGCATGACCACGCCTTCGTATGGTCCATTTAAGATATTATTCAATGAATAGAATACAGCCTCTTTATTAGCCTGTAATCCACCTTCTCTTAATATCATGCAAACATGATCTCCGATTTGCATGCTTCTAAATAGAATCATTTTTTTAGGTTTGGCTTGAGTTCGAACCATTATTTCCTTACCATTACTTGGCGTTAGTGATTCTAAATTAAGATAATCAGTGATGAGAGTCTTGTTAGTCGATAATCTTAATAAGGAATGAGCTGGATTATTAGACGCTACAATACGGCCTTCCTTATTTATAAATAATACTGCATCGGATATATGTTCAAAAATCCAATCGTGAATCGGACGTATGGTATTCCCTCGATTCTCATTAACCACAATTTGCCCCCTCATAAATTACCCAATGTTAATTTTCTCTTTTGGATATCTATAGTTACTTTTTCTCTTTCTTTTATTAAACGTAAACAAGAATGTTAATAAACCTATTCTACCGATAAACATTAAAGCCATTAGCCATGCTTGACTGAAATAAGAAAGTTCTGATGTAATTCCCATTGATAAACCTGTTGTTCCGAAAGCTGAGCTAACTTCAAAAATAATACTCGTTAGTGAAAAAGGCTCTATAGCACTAATAACTATAACTGTTGTTAAAAACATAATAATAGCTAGCAACGTGACAACAACAGCTTTGAATAAGTCTTCTTCTTCGACTTGTCTACCGAAAATTTTAATATTCGTTTGCCCTCTTGCAAACGTCAAAATAAATATAATAACTAAGGCGAAAGTTGTTGTCCGAATTCCCCCACCAACACTACTTGGTGAAGCTCCAATAAACATCATACTGGATAGAAACAACTGAGTTTGTTCTGTAAATTCATTAACATCCATCGTTGATAATCCAGCGCTTCTTGCAGTTGTCGACTGAAATAAACTTGTAAAGATTACCTCATGCCAGCTTTTATCTGCCATATAGTGATTAAACTCTAAAATAATGACAACTAAGAATGAAAAACCTAATAATACAAAATAAGTTAATGTTGTTAATTTTGTAAACAACGAAAAGCGTTTTAAGTTTCGTTCTTCAGGTGCAATTCTTAGGTATTCTTTTACTTCTATTAAAACTGGAAACCCAATAGCTCCTGCTATAATTAAAAGAATATGAACAAACTGGACAAAATAATCGTGACTAAACATATGTAATGATGATCCTGTTATATCAAAACCGCCATTAGTAGTTGCACTTATTGCTGAGAAAAAACCTTGATAATACGCTTCTACAATAGAATCATAATAATTTAAATAATAAGTCCCCAAAATAATAAATCCAATGAACTCTATCGTAAGGATTAAAAACAACATATCCTTAACAAGTCTAACAATTCCAGAGATGGATTGCTGATTTTGGTCAGTCATAATTAACCGGCGTTCTCTGAACCCGATTTTTCGTCCTAAGATCAACCAAATTAATGTTCCAAGTGCCATGACACCTAGACCACCAATTTGTAAGGCAATGGCAATGATAATAACTCCAAAAAAGCTAAATGAGTCAGCTGTAGATACAACGGTTAACCCCGTTACACTAACCGCACTAACTGAAGTGAACAGGACTTCCATAAAATTTAAGTTGACCCCGTCTTTATGCGCAACCGGTAAAGATAGCAACAGAGTGACTAATGTTACAGCAGCTAAATAATAGAGTGAGATCAGTTGTACAACTGATAATTTATCAAATACTCTTTTTACCTTGATCCCCTGTTTATCTCCATACATAGATGTTTCTCCTTTTTACGCCACATTTCCTGCTCATTCTAGTAAATTTACTCATGATAAAGTCGAATAATATAATAGGTCGTCGCAAATTGAAGTTAGAAAAAGCTTTCTTGATTTTTTTCTTTGAATTTTTTTAATAAGGATGCCCCTTGGTAACCAGCTTCTATTAATTCTTGCAACATTTGCTCCACTTGTTCACGTTCGCGGTTAACTAAATTACCGATTAAAATAACATTAATTTCATCTTCTATATCGTTGATTGAATTGATTTTTGCAACAATAGTTGCTTTCGGGTTTTCTGCTTTCGAAATCCTTACTTGTACAACTAACTCACGCTCTTCATCTTTCTTACTTCGAAAGAAATCAATATAAGATCTAGGAATCATACATTCAATTAACCAACGATCATGGTCAATTTCACGATCAATAATTAAACCTGCTGAAATATCAATTTGTCGGTTCAATAGTTCATCTCCTGATTTCTCAAGAATCTCGATTGATATTAATTTAAACGTCTTCATAAAATCCTTCCTTTCAAACTCCTCAATTATAGGAAATAATAGGAAGCCAAAAAATAAGTACTGTCTATAATATTATTATTAATTAATTAAAAATCAATACTATTTAGTAAACCTAACCATTTTGTTAAAGATATTGTAAGTGGTAAAAGCTAAACAAGCAATATAAAAACGAAAATCAATTGCATTCAAACATACTCTGATGGCTTAGGTTTTTAAACCTTAACATAGCATCAACATCTAAAACTTCCTTAAAATAAAACTGAACCATCTAAATGACAGTTCAGTTTACTTGTTTTAATGATTGAATGTGTAATGATTTAAATAGAATAAATCCTAGCAAAATTAAAATCATGAAAGTTATAAAAATATTACTATATACAGCGCCAGTCCCAACTACACCGAATGGATTTAATGGGGTTTCAGGTCTATAAATATCAAGCACCTTACCGACTAATGCACCGCTTAATGCACCTGACACGAAATTTAATAAGTTAAAAACACCCATGCCAATTCCTGTTTCTTTTTGACTTAAGATTCCTGCTAAAATATCAGCTCCTGAAGATTGTACTAAAGGAAAACATAACATAGGGAAAATTAAACTCAGACTAAAAATAACAGGATGGGCTCCAACGGTTGTTGATACAATTAAAAAGCCTGTTAATAATAATAATAAACTGACTAAGAAAATTGTTCGAGACCCTTTTTGGTCAACTAACTGACCACCTTTACGTCCTATTAAAGCTGCTCCCATAGCTCCCGGAAACATCGCTAAACCAATTTGTAATGTTGTCAACTCGTATACGTCCCTTAACATAATTGGAACCGAAAACATTAATCCAAATAAACATGCAACTCCAATAAAACTTACAACCAGTGTTACTACATAATTACGATTTTTAAACAGTCTTGGAGGAATAAACGGATCTTTTGCAAACTTCATACGTAAAGCAACTAAAATCAATAACAATAGAGCTATCCCGAACGTCCACAATTGACCTAGCGTTATTCCCATTAATGAAGTCACAATTAAGCCTGCTACCAAAGCTCCACCAAGATAATCTAATTTAAAAAACTTAGTACTTTCATCAGGCAAATTAGCTCTTAAGAAAGGCAATGTAATAATGATAAAGGCAGAGGTAAGAAATAAGTATTGCCAGCTTAAGAAACCGCCAATAACCCCACCTAGGATTGGTCCAATTCCTGAAGCAAATGCCATCACGGATGATATAATCCCAAGTATCTTCCCTCTTTCATTAGGAAAATACCGAATAGGTGCTATAAAGGCAATTGCTGGGATCATGGAACCTCCAATGGCTTGAATTATTCTTGCCAAAAGAACTACCCCATAGTTTGGAGCCATAAATCCTAAAAGTGAACCAAAAGAAAAGACGACTAATCCAAATGTGATAAGCGACTTCAAGGCAATCGTATCAGTCAGCTTCCCATAGACTAAGGCACCAACGGCATAGACCATAATATAACCTGTCATAACCCAGCTAACTTCTGATGGCATTAACTGAAAAGCTTCTGCTATATCTGGAATGGCAATGTTAAACATCGTACCATTCATAACTGAAAACATTAAAACGAAACATAAAGAAAATAATAAAGCTTTAGGATTTTGAATTTCTACTTTTTGACTCATGTTTTTCCCCTCGTCTTTCACTTTTATAAGCATACCCTCTCGGCTGTCTTCTTGCAATCTTATAGCTCTTTAAGTTTGTGTCAAGATTTTCTCGATGTAGTTTTTATACCGGTATTTTCGGCACTCTATTTTTGTACACTTTTTGGCTACCGCGCTATCGCTTGCTGGCCCTAACATCATTGTTACGTTCTAACGAACC
>NZ_JBQQCO010000025.1:0-35166 GCF_052246295.1 Piscibacillus sp. B03
CCCAAATGATCCTAAGACCATTATCTAGGAACATCTCGAGACGTCCAAGACTTTTGACTATATTCAGCAGGAAATGCAAGAAAATCTGGGCTCAAATGATAGGCCCTAAACATAATATACGAGGGGGAACCGATGTGTCAGATATGGTAGCACAAGACCGTACACCGCCACATAATATAGAAGCTGAACAATCAGTGTTAGGTGCGATATTCTTAGAACCTAGTGCCATTGTTAGTGCATCAGAAATTTTAGAACCAGAAGATTTCTACCGCGTTAGCCATCAAAGAATATTTGAAGTCATGGTACGCCTTACAGATAAAGGTGAACCAATTGATTTAGTTACCGTGATGAATGAATTAAGAGAACAAGAACTACTAGAAGAAGTAGGGGGCGTAACTTATCTAACAGAGTTGGCTGAGTCTGTTCCAACGGCTGCTAACCTAGAATATTACGCTAAAATTGTTGATGAGAAATCTGTTCTTCGTCGAATTATTTACACTGCTACAGGTATAGTGACGAAATCATTCGAAGAAAAGGATGACCTTTCTGAAATTATTGATTATGCTGAGAAATCTATCTTGGACGTCTCACAACAAAAAGCATCCGGTAAATTTCGAAATATTAAAGATGTACTGATTAATGTTTACGATAATATTGAACAGCTACACCATCAAAGTGAAGAAGTCACGGGTATTCCAACAGGGTTCAAAGATTTAGATCATATAACATCTGGATTTCAGAAAAATGATTTGATTATCATTGCGGCCCGACCATCTGTTGGTAAGACAGCTTTTGCGTTAAATATAGCTCAAAACGTAGCAATTCACGCACAAGAAAACTGTGCCATCTTCAGTTTAGAGATGGGGGCAGAGCAATTAGTAATGCGTATGTTATGTGCAGAAGGTAATATTGACGCACAACGTTTAAGAACAGGTAGTCTTCAGGAAGAAGACTGGGGCAAGTTAACTATGGCAATGGGGAGCCTCTCAGATGCTGGGGTTTATATTGATGATACACCTGGTGTGAAGGTGAGTGAGATTCGATCAAAATGCCGTCGCTTAAAGCAAGAATCAGGATTAGGTATGGTGTTAATCGACTACTTACAGTTAATCCAAGGAAGCGGCTCTAGTCGTGAGAACAGGCAACAGGAAGTATCAGAGATCTCACGTCAACTTAAAGCATTAGCACGTGAGTTAGAGGTACCCGTGATTGCATTATCTCAGTTGTCACGTGGAGTAGAACAACGACAAGATAAACGTCCAATCATGTCTGACATCCGTGAATCAGGAAGTATCGAGCAGGATGCAGATATTATAGGATTTTTATACCGTGATGATTATTATAATGACGATACAGAGAAAGAAAATATTATTGAGATAATTATTGCTAAACAAAGAAATGGACCAATTGGCACTGTAGAATTGGCCTTTGTAAAAGAATATAATAAATTCGTTGATTTAGATCGAAAATATAATGAAGCGGATATACCACCTGCATAGAAACTCCTCATTAAGAGGGGTTTTTTTGCCTAAACTATGTATAAGTTATCTTGTCTGTTTGATAAAAGGCGTATAAAAAACTAATTTTATACAATAATGTTCGTCATTTATTGATTGATAACATAATTACTGTTAAAATATCTTTGGTGTTATTGTTATTTCTTAATATTAGGAGGTCCTCATATGACAACTGCAGTAATAATTGGGACACAGTGGGGCGATGAAGGTAAAGGTAAAATTACAGACTTCCTCGCTAAACAAGCAAATGTTGTAGCTCGCTATCAAGGTGGAGACAACGCTGGACATACCATCCAGTTTAAAAATAAAACATATAAATTACACCTAATCCCATCTGGCATCTTTAATTCTAATAAAGTATGCATCTTAGGGAATGGAATGGTGATCAATCCTAAAAAACTTCTTGAAGAAATGAACTATGTTAAAAAAAGCGGTATGACAGTTGATCAGCTGAAGATTAGTAGCAGAGCCCATGTGATTATGCCTTACCATATGGAGTTAGACCGATTACAAGAAGAAGCAAAAGGAAAAGACAAGCAAATCGGGACAACGAAAAAAGGCATTGGCCCAGCTTACTCAGATAAAATCAATCGAATCGGAATTAGAATGGCAGATTTACTAGAACCAGACACATTAGAGGACAAAATTAAACAACAAGTTGAAGAGAAAAACGTTTGGTTTGAGAAGGTCTATAATAAAAAACCTATTGATGTGGCTTCAATCTTAGATGAGTATCTAGGATATGGTGAGCTGTTAAAGGCTCACATAGTAGAAACATCCTTGGAGCTTGAACAAGCTATGGACAGTGGTCACCACGTTTTATTTGAAGGCGCACAAGGTGTTATGTTGGATATTGACCAAGGAACTTATCCATATGTAACATCGTCGAATACGTCTGCAGCAGGCGTTGCGACAGGAAGTGGCGTTGGCCCAAATAAAGTTAATAAAGTAGTAGGCGTATCAAAAGCATACACAACTCGTGTAGGGGATGGACCATTTCCAACAGAACTACACGATGAAATAGGTGAACAAATCAGACGTGTTGGACATGAATATGGGACAACAACAGGAAGAGCAAGACGTGTCGGCTGGTTTGATACAGTAGTTGTCAATCATGCAAAAAGAGTAAGTGGATTAACAGATTTATCACTAAACTGTCTAGATGTTCTAAGTGGTTTAGATAAAATTAAAATTTGTGTTGGTTATGAACTAGATGGAGAAGTAGTTCAATACTACCCAGCTAGCTCGAAGGAGTTAAAAGCCTGTAAACCCGTGTATGAAGAGTTACCAGGTTGGACAGAGGATATTACTCAAGTTCGTAGCTTTGAAAAGTTACCTGAACAAGCACAAAATTATATTAAACGCATTGAAGAATTAATCGGGGTCAACATTTCGATCTTTTCAGTTGGACCTGACCGCGAACAAACTATTGTATTGAACGAAATATATGAGTAAGGTTAAGTATGGACAAGAATTCAACAAAAGTTGGTTCTTGTCCATTAATAGTTTGAATTGTTAAACTTTAATATTTTAGAAAGAAAAATACTGAATAAGCTTGTCAAAATGTTTTATCCTGTGGTAATATTAACGCTGTCCTCATCAATTGGTCCGGTAGTTCAGTTGGTTAGAATGCCTGCCTGTCACGCAGGAGGTCGCGGGTTCGAGTCCCGTCCGGACCGCCATTACATATTGAATAACATTGCATGGCTCGGTAGCTCAGTCGGTAGAGCAAGACCGTAAACATCACTGAAAAGCTTCTTTGTAGGTTTTGCGAGGAGCGTAGGCTTCGCCGAAGGTACTTGCAACGCGACGAGCACAATCTTAGTCAAAACTTGACTAAATGACAAATTAATAACATAGCATGGCTCGGTAGCTCAGTCGGTAGAGCAACGGACTGAAAATCCGTGTGTCGGCGGTTCGATTCCGTCCCGAGCCACCATTTTAACACAGTAAACCTGTGTTTTTTCTTTTATTAGACAAGTTAGTACAAAAAGTTTACAGTAAAATTTCACTGAATGTTAAAGTTCAGAATTTTCTGTTATATATATTGTACTTTTACACTAATAGAGTAATAAGAATCAAGATAATTTCTAAATTTTTCTAGATTCTATACAAGTTGTTTACAAAATGTAAACAAAGGTTTAATTATATAATTTAGTTATGGTAGATTATATATGTGTATACGAGAAGTTTGTATAATTACTTAATTTATAAATAAATACATAGTTCGTATTGTGGAGGAAAATGTCGTGAAAAAGCTGATTGGGAGAGTTAAAAGTGGCCTTCAAAAGTTTAAAAACTTGTCGATGGTCAAAAAAACATTAATAGTAACATGTTTAGGCTCAGGTGTAGCCATAGGGTCAGTGTATGCTGATTCGATTGATTCTAGTTTTCTAGAAGTCTACCATGTATATGTTGATGATCAACATGTTGGAACAGTTAAAGATAAAGAAGATATTGAAAGTTTCATAGATAGTCAATTAAATACAGCTCAAAAGGAATATGAAGGAGTTAAGTTAATTCCGGAGCAAAATATTAACTATGTTAGTGAGGTTGTATTTACTTCCTCAGATGAAACCGAACAAGTTCAAAGACATTTGGAAGATGTCTTAACGTTTAACGCTGCTGCAATTAAACTACAAATGAAAGATGAAGTTATAGGATATGTTAATGACCTGGGCGATGCTAATGAAGCAATCAATAATGTAGTAAATAAATATCTACCAGATGAATTGGATCAAGAAATTGAATTTCTAAAAATGGAAGACGATCAAATTGTTTCACCAATCTTGAATCACCTTCCGAAAGATGAAGCTACTAAATCTAACGAAGAAGAAAATGATGAAAATAAAGAACAGGATTCTAAACTAGTGTTAGATGATGGTACAGTTGTATTAGATATCGGCTTAACAGAGAATCTTAAAGTCTTTGAAGAAGGAATTAATCCTAATCAATTACTATCAGTTGAACAATTACAGAAAATGCTTGAACGTGGTACTAAGGGAGAAGCGATACATACCATTCAAGAAAATGAAGTGTTAGGTCAAGTTGCTTCAAAGTATGATTTGTCAGTTGAACAGTTAATAGATATGAATCCTGAACTAAGTGAAGATTCTGTAGTCCAAGTAGGACAGAAAGTTAAAGTTGAATCTGATAAACCTTTTATAAATGTAAGCTATACAGTTGAAAAAACGGAAACAGAGTCGATTGATTTCAAGACTGTAACAGAAAATACTGACTCACTATATAAAGGTCAGACAAAAATTGATCAAAAAGGTGAAAAAGGTGAAAAGAAAATCACCTATCGTGTCACAACTAAAAACAATGAAGTAATTGAAAAAGAGAAAATTGATGAAGAAGTGGTAAAGGAACCTAAGGAAGAAGTTGTCTTGAAAGGTACTAAAGAAGTTCCTTCAAGAGGTTCAGGACAGTTTGCTAAACCAACTGTTGGAGGTTTTATCACTAGCCATATGGGACAGCGTTGGGGGAGCTACCACAAAGGAATAGATATTTCTGGTGTAAGTGACCGTACAATTAAAGCAGCTGACAACGGTACCGTAACGTTTGCTGGTTATGACGGTGCTTATGGCTATAAAGTTACAATTAACCATAACAATGGTTTGAAAACAGTATATGCGCATTTAGCAAGCATAAGTGTTAACAATGGTCAAACAGTTCAACGTGGTCAAAAGATCGGAGTAATGGGTTCAACTGGAAGATCTACAGGTGTTCACTTACACTTCGAAGTCATCAAAAACGGATCTCACGTAAACCCAACTGGATACGTGAATTATTAATAAATAACCTCTAGCCTAGGCTAGAGGTTTTATCAAAAGATAAGAAGTATAAAATTTTACTTTAGCTTTGATCAATAATGTCGTGTAGTATTGTCTAGCGCAATGCGCCCAATCACTGGGTGACTTCCCGTCTAAACCTACGATAAGTCAACATTGACTCGCTACGCTTGTCGTGTTTCCTTTATCTCAGTTTAGTCGGTCCAGTCACTGCGTGGTTAAACGGGCGCTTGCGCTTTTCTTAATATATAGCGTAATCTTACTTTAATATGACATGGTAAGACATTTGAATTAAATTGTTGTAAAATAATCATTATAGGTTATTAACTTATGAAGAGGTAGGTGCATACCAGTATGAGTTATAAAGTACTAGTAGTAGATGATGAGGAACCAATTGCAGATATTTTAAAATATAACTTAGAAAATGAAGGTTATGAAGTTGTGGTGGCTTACAATGGACAAGAAGCTATTGAGCTAACCAAGTCAGAAGAACCAGATATCGTTCTGTTAGATATCATGCTTCCTGAAAAAGATGGTATGGAAGTCTGTCGTGAAATTCGAAAAGACTTTCAAATGCCAATTATTATGTTAACAGCTAAAGATTCTGAGATAGATAAAGTACTTGGTTTAGAATTAGGTGCTGATGATTACGTTACAAAACCATTCAGTAATCGTGAAGTCATTGCAAGAGTTAAAGCAAACCTTAGACGTATGTCAGCAAGTGACCAAAATCAAAATTCATCTTCAACGCCAAACATTAAAGTAGGTGCTCTAGAGATTAACCGTGAGAATTATTCAGTTACACGTAATGGTGAGCCTGTTGACTTAACTCACCGTGAGTTTGAGTTACTTTTATATTTGGCCAAGCATCTTGAGCAAGTTATGACAAGAGAACATCTATTAGAAACCGTTTGGGGCTATGACTATTACGGTGATGTAAGAACAGTAGATGTAACGATTCGCCGTTTAAGAGAAAAGATCGAAGAGAACCCAAGTAATCCAAACTGGATTGTGACTAGAAGAGGTGTTGGGTACTACATGAGGAACCCTGAACAGGAGTAGATCGTTTATGAGGGCATTTTGGGGATTTTTTAAATCCATACAACTTAAAATGATCGTTGTCTATATACTTCTGATTTTAATTACAATCCAAGTTATTGGAACTTACTTTGCCCAACAATTAGAAACAGAGTTAAAAGAAAATTTCACAGAGTCAATTAATGATCGTGTGGAATTATTAACTTACAATCTGAGTCAAGTTATACAAGTAGAAGACCGAACCGAAGATATGCCTTCTTTAGAAAGTGATGTAGAAACCATCATTAATGACTATGCTTCAGAGGATATTAACGAGATAGAGGTCATTGATGAAAACAATCGTGTAATTGGGACTACCAATCCGTTTGAGCAAATCAACATAGGGAAGCGTAATACTGAATCGCGTATTCAAAGAGCGTTATCTGGTAACATAGAAGAAACCATTATGTATAACCAAGATAACGGGCACCGTACATTAGTTATTTCATCACCAATCTATCGAGATGAGAGTTCGGGTGAAATTGCTGGTGCCATTAAAGTTGAAGCTTCAATGGAAGGCATTTATTCACAGATGAATGAAATTATTCGTATTTTTGCGAATGGAACGATGCTTGCGGTCACTGTCTCTGCTTTATTAGGTGTCTTAGTCGCTAGGACAATTACTAAACCGATTTCTGAAATGCGTAAACAAGCTAAAGTGATGGGACAAGGTGATTATTCTAAGAAGGTTAATGTGTATGGAACAGATGAAATCGGCCAATTAGCAATCACGTTCAATGAGTTAAATGATAAGATAAAGGCAGCGCAGGCTTCAACCGAAGGAGAGCGGCGTAAATTAAGTCTAGTCCTCACCAATATGACTGATGGCGTAATTGCAACAAATGAGTATGGTGAGGTTATCTTAATGAACCTTCCAGCTGAGAAATTGCTTAATATGACGCAAGAAAGTATACAGGGTAAATCTTTAATCGATTTACTTGGTATAGAAGAAGATGTCTCAGATGTTAATGAGTTAAAAGATATGAAAAGTACGATATTGGATTTATCAGAAGGCGATCAACTGTTATTAGTTCGTGCAAATTTCTCTGAAGTCCAAGATGAGAATGATGAAATGAGCGGTATTATTACCGTTATTAGTGATGTAACTGAACAAGAGAAGATCGAACGAGAAAGAAGAGACTTTGTTGCGAATGTATCTCATGAACTTAGAACACCTTTAACAACGATGAGAAGTTATTTAGAGGCATTAACTGATGGTGAAACTTGGAAGAATGAGAATATTGCTCCAAAGTTCTTATCTGTCACACAAAAAGAAACTGAACGTATGATCCGTCTGGTAAATGACTTATTACAATTGTCTAAAATGGATAATAAAGACTATCAATTGCACAAAGAGCGTGTTAATTATATAGATTTTATCCATCATGTCGTAGATCGTTTTGAGTTGAACTTGAAAGAAGATATAACGATATCAAGAGAAATACCGAAACGAGATTATAGAGTTTGGATTGATAAAGATAAAATTATACAAGTACTCGATAATATTATTTCCAATGCAATAAAATATTCACCACAGGGTGGAGAGATTGTTGTAAAAGTTGTTGAAGAAAAGCATCAATTATTAACTAAAATCTCAGATGAAGGTGTTGGAATCCCAGAAGAGAAGCTAGATAGAATTTTTGACCGTTTCTATCGTGCTGATAAGGCGAGGTCGAGACAACTTGGTGGTACAGGTCTAGGACTTGCAATTGCAAAAGATTTGATAGAGGCGCATGATGGAGAGGTATGGGCAGAAAGTAAAGTGAATGAAGGAACAACCATTACGTTTAGGTTACCTCTCATGCAGAAGAAGAGGGGGCAACGTAAATGATCGAACATATAAAATCAGTCATTTTATTTCTACTAGTTGCATCTAGTCTTCTATTAACTTATGCCTTATGGACATATCAGCCTGATTTTGAGCCAATTGAACAGACTGATTACATTGATGAGTCCAAGTTAGATGGTGAAGAACGAACGGTAAGAGAGGTCATCTCACCTAATCAAATTATTTTTCATGATTACCAGGTTCATAAACAATTAATTGATAAACAACAAGAACGCGAATTATATGAAGAAATCCTGACTTGGCAATTCACTTCAGAACTACATCTGGAGGAAAGTCATGACGTATTAGGTTCATATTTTCAACTAACTGGGTTTGAACAGTTTCAAAGTCTAGAAATTCTTTATCCAGTAGATGTGCCTATGAATTTAATCAATCAGCTCTTTGCAGTTAACCTCGAACAAACAAACTGGGGTGACTTAACCTTTAATAGACTATTTCTTCACGTTCAAGAACAAACAAATGACGTAAGGGTAGTTTTTGCATCAGACAATGAAGAACAAAATAGCGTATTAGTTGGTGAGATTCAATCTACTAGCGTTTTTGATAGGCTAAAAGATGTCATTAACCGTCAAGAAGGAATCGTGCAATTAAATAGTTATGACTTTGGTAGTGGCGTACCAATCTATTTACCTATTCAAGAGATTCCTGTCACAAGCCATGCGTTATTAACAGATAATATTGATCCAATTTTAATGCGTAATGCATTATTTAGAGACCCATCAGTGGTCAGAACGACATCATCTAATCCGTTAAATGAAAGCATTCACTATACTGATGGTACACGAGCGTTAAAGACGTATAGTGTGTTTAATGATCAAGATGAACGGATGGAGTTCATAAACCCATTATCTTCAGAAACTGAACCGTCAGAAACAATGGATATGATTCGTCGTAGTTTAAGTTTAACCAATGACCATTTAGGTTGGACCAATGATTTCATTCTAGATGATATTCAAGAAAGACCGTTAAGTTCAGTATTATATCGGATGTATTTTAACAACTATCCGATTTATGATGAAATGAACTATACTGTAATGGAACAAGTGTGGGGGAATAATGAACTTAATAAGTTAAAACGTCCGTTATTCAAAATTAATAATATTACTTATGAGAGAACTACGTTACCTTCAGGAGATGCTGTCTACGAAACATTACAGAATGTCAATAACATTTCATTAAGTTCAATTGAACAAGTGCGAGTTGGTTATACATTAACGACAAGACCAAACTCAACGTCGAATGTACTATCACTAGAGCCAGAATGGTATATTAAATTATCTAACTCATGGCTGCCACTAAGTGCTTATAGCGATCAGCTTATGAACCAAGGGGTTGAATAGTTTGCAATGGGGCCAAATTAAAACTATATTCATCATAAGCTTCTTGGTGTTAAATTTATTTTTAGTCCAAGAGTTTTTAGAAAAAATCGAAACAAGCAATTATGACCCACTAGAAAAACAATCACCAGTTGAGGAACAGTTATCAGAGTATGGAATTACGTATGATTTACCTGAAAAAGGTCAAAAGGAATCGTATGTATCAGCTCCAAGATATACGTTAACTGAAGAAGATTTGCTCGCAATTGAAGAGGCATCTGATAATCAACAGATTGGGTTAACCTCCAGTCAAAATGAAGTACTTCCATTAGAAGATGTACTTGATGGTGAACCATCTATTTTTAACATGGAAGTCATTGCAAGTGAATTTATTGAACCATTGTCCTTAGATTTAGAAAATGATTTAAATGAATCAATAGAATCCATCAAATCACAGGTATTCAAAGGCGATTCATACGTTTTTTGGGATTATTATGAAGATGAACAAGTTCTGTTATTTTTCCAAAGACAGAATGAAAAGACGGTTTATTTTAATGAATCAGCAACATTAATTGTGTTGTTAAATGAAGAAGGAGACGCCATCCAGTATAGACAAACGATGCTAGACGAACTTGAGGACCGTCCTGATGAACAGACTGTAACGGACCCCATCAATGCAGTTTTTAGCGTTT
Source organism: Piscibacillus sp. B03 (assembly GCF_052246295.1). Classification (NCBI taxonomy): domain Bacteria; kingdom Bacillati; phylum Bacillota; class Bacilli; order Caryophanales; family Bacillaceae; genus Piscibacillus; species Piscibacillus sp. B03. The sequence continues at coordinate 10,246 of NZ_JBQQCO010000025.1, forward strand.
GGACAAACACCGTCATTCCTTCAGACAGCCATGTAACACTAGACTTGGGTTACCAAACATTGGTGCCACTAGATGATGGAGTACAAGTATTTGTCCCGACATGGGATGTTATCGTAAATGAAGAGGATCATTTCTTTGTCAATGCCATGGAAGGTCAATTCGTATCACATGATGAAGAAAAGTTCGTCACAGAGAGAAAAGAAGCTTTAAAGAGAGAAATACAAGATTTAATATCGGAGTGAGACAAACATGACACTGCAATTTAGTGTTCTAGCATCAGGGAGTACGGGGAACGCCTTCTATATAGGAACAAACAAAACCAAATTATTAGTCGATGCGGGGTTAAGTGGTAAGAAAGTAGAGCAATTACTAACTGACGTTGAAATTAACCCTCATGAACTAGACGGAATTTTAGTTACCCATGAACATAGTGATCATATTAAAGGTGTCGGGATTGTCGCACGACGCTTTAACTTACCGATTTATGCCAATGAGAAAACGTGGAGTGCCATGGAGCCTCATATAGGAAAACTAAGCTCCGAACAGAAATTTCAATTTGATATGGAGTGCGTAAAAACTTTTGGTGATATCGATGTGGAGAGCTTCGGTGTTTCTCATGACGCGATCGATCCAATGTTTTATGTTTTTCATCATGAAGGTAAGAAAGTTTCCGTATTAACAGATACAGGTTATGTATCTGAACGTATGAAAAAAACAGTAGAAAACTCAAACGCAATTTTGTTTGAATCAAACCATGATGTCGGGATGTTGCAAATGGGTGGATATCCTTGGAACATTAAGCGTAGAATATTAAGTGACAAAGGACATGTTTCAAACGAGGATGCGGCCATAGCCATGCTAGATGTCATTGGAGATCAGACAAAGCATATTTATTTAGGGCACTTAAGCCAAGATAATAACATGATAGACCTTGCAAGAATGAGCGTCGAGCAAATCCTTAAGAAACATGATGTTGGAGTTGGCGAACAACTGACATTAGAAGATACGAGTCCAACTAAACCAACGCCTATGTGTTACATTTAATTACTAGATATAGTGAGGTGTCATTCATGGGTTATTACGATGATCATATGAGAAGTGACAAACAAAAACGGAGCTGGCTCATGCCTACTATCATCGGAGCTCTATTAGGTGCAGTTCTTATTTTATTATCATTACCGATTTTAGTACAAGCTAACTTATTACCTTATGAACTAAGCGAGGAAACACAAGAATCAACCCAGTCAACTCCTTCTGGTGATGGAGAGAATAAACAAATTAATGTTGAACTAAATTCACAAATCACAGAAGTGGTTGAAAACGTTTCAAACACAGTTGTTGGTGTAGTAAATATTAAACAACAAAGTATCTTTGGACAATCAGAATCGCAGCAAGGTGGTGTAGGTTCAGGGGTTGTTTATAAACAGGCCGGTGATTCCGCTTATATCGTAACTAACTTCCACGTTATTCAAGGTGCTGACTCTGTAGAAGTCGTGTTTTCGGATGAAGAACAAGTAGAAGCGGAAGTTATCGGTGGCGATGTATATACCGACTTAGCCGTACTAAAGATCGATGCTCAACATATTGATCAAGTCATTGAATTAGGTAGCTCAGATAATCTAAAAGTTGGAGAACCAGTTTTAGCCATTGGGAACCCACTTGGCCTTCAATTTGCGGGGTCTGTAACGCAAGGAATTATTAGTGGTAAAGATCGACTCATCCCACAAGACTTTAATGGTGATGGAAATATCGACTGGCAATCAGAAGTTATCCAAACTGATGCAGCCATTAATCCAGGTAACTCAGGGGGAGCGTTAGTAAACATGGACGGCCAATTAATTGGGATTAACTCTATGAAGTATGCCTCAACTGAGTTAGAAGGATTAGGATTTGCTATTCCAATTGACATTGCTCGTCCACTGATTGAAGACTTAGAAGAAGATGGCTCGGTTACTCGTGCCTATATGGGTGTAGAAATCTTCTCGTTGTCAGATGTACCACAGTATCACTGGCAGAACACATTAAATTTACCAAATGATGTAGAACATGGTGTAATTGTCGACGGTGTTGAACGAATGTCACCAGCCGATCAAGCAGGATTAGAACAGTATGATGTCATCGTTAAGATGGGTGATACAGAAATCAGGAACGTTCTTGAGTTAAGACAATATCTATTCACTGAAGTTGGTCCTGGTGATGAAGTTACAGTATCGTTTTATAGAGACGGTGAACTTCAAGAAACAACAATCACACTCGTTGCACAAAGTAACTAAACATGAAACTCCGCTCGGGATTCTGAGCGGAGTTTTTTAGTAGTGAGTAAGTTATGCACAGAATTAAGCTAGTTATGCACAAATTGTGAGTAAATATTTAAATAAAAAGCATATATTGTGTCAAGAAAAATTATATTTACTAAATACGAGGCGAACATATGTTGATATGTTGATAAACTTGTGGATAAGTGGCGTTTTTGTAGATAAGTTACAAGTTATTAACGTATAATAGCGAAATACACACAACAATTGTGGATATTTTTGATAAAATTGTGGATGGAAGTGGTTGAAGGAGGAACTACATATGGATATCAAGATTATTTCAGTCGGAAAACTTAAAGAAAAATATTTAAAACAAGGAATTGAAGAGTATCTTAAGCGGCTAAAACCCTATGCAAAGGTCAAAATAGAAGAAGTACCAGATGAACACGCGCCCGAGAGTTTGAGCGATGCAGATAAAGAAGACATGAAAAACAAAGAAGGGCAGAAGATTCTCAACAAATTATCCACAGATACGTATGTGATTACCTTAGAAATAGAAGGCAAGATGTTAACATCCGAAGCCTTTGCAAAGAAGTTGGACGAGCTTGCGACGTATGGCAAAAGTAAGATCGCGTTTGTGATAGGTGGTTCGTTAGGGTTAAGTGATGATGTGAAAAGCAGAAGTGATTTCGCGATTTCGTTTAGCAAAATGACTTATCCACACCAGTTGATGAGGCTGGTGTTGTTGGAGCAGGTGTATAGGGGGTTTAAGATTAATCGGGGTGAACCGTATCATAAATAGAGGCGAATACCTGGTTTTCTGTTAAAATAGTTGTTAGGTTGATTGATTTAGGAGGAGAATAGCAATGAACAATTTTAATGATAAAGTCAATTTTATATGGTCAATAGCTGAAATCTTAAGAGGACCTTATAAAAAAGAAGATTATGGTAAAGTGGTTTTGCCCATGGCAGTCTTAAGACGCTTTGACTGTGTGTTAGAAGAAACTAAGGAAGATGTATTATCTCGATATGAGCAATATAAACATCTTCCTGAAGAGTCACGTGACGAGATTTTAAATCGAACATCGAAACAGAAGTTTAATAATGTTAGTAAATATGATTTTCAAAAACTATTAAGTGATTCAGACAACATTGCTGATAATTTACGAGATTACATAAATGGCTTTTCGCAAACGGCAAGAGACATTATCGACTATTTTAACTTTGATACACAAATCGAAAAAATGGACCGAAATGACTTGCTATATCTTGTCGTCAAACGGTTCAGTGAGATTGATTTACATCCTGAAACAGTATCAAATATAGAAATGGGTTATATTTTCGAAGAACTGATTAGACGCTTCAACGAACACGCTGAAGCTGGGGACCACTACACGCCAAGAGAAGTTATACGGCTAATGTGCCATCTGTTGTTCCTTAACGATGATGAGGTGTTCACAACCGAAGGAATCACTAAGACGTTATATGACCCTTGTGCAGGTACTGGTGGAATGGGTTCAGTTGCTTCAGAATATATTCGTGAGCATAATCCCTCTGCTAGCTTAAAGTTTTTTGGTCAAGAATTTAATGAAGAATCATATGCAATATGTAAAGCTGACGTACTCATTAAAGGTGAAGAAGCCAAAAATCTTGCATTTGGAAATACATTGTCTCAAGATCAGTTCTCGAATCAAAAGTTTGATTATTTATTAACTAATCCACCATTTGGGGTGGAATGGAAGCCTGTCAAAAAGGCAGTAACAGATGAATACGAGAACCAAGGTTATAATGGACGCTTTGGTGCTGGTCTTCCAAGGATTAATGATGGTCAGCTACTGTTCCTGCAACATTTAGTGTCGAAAATGAAGCCTGTATCAGAGGAAAACCCCAATGGTTCACGTATAGCCATCGTTTTTAATGGAAGTCCTTTGTTTACAGGAGATGCAGGATCTGGAGAAAGCAATATACGTAAATATTTAATTGAGCACGATTTAGTGGAAGGCATTGTGGCTTTGCCTGACCAAATGTTTTATAACACGGGCATATCCACTTATATATGGATTCTGACGAATAATAAGCCAGCTAATCGAAAAGGAAAAATTCAATTAGTTGATGGTACGAAGTTTTATAAGAAGATGAAGAAAAGTTTGGGTCAAAAACGTCATGAATTAGATGAAGCGGATATTAATAAGATCACACAGCTTTACGGAGAATTTAGTGAAAATGAATATAGCAAAATCTTTGATAATGAAGACTTTGGTTATCGAAAAGTCACTATTGAAAGACCGTTACGTTTGAACTTCAAGGTGGATGAAGATCGCATTCATCGTCTCAATGATGAAAAAGCATTTCAGAATTTGGTTAAATCTAAGAAAAAAGGTGAAGCGGGAATAAAAGAAGTTGAAGAAGGGGAAAAGCTACAACAAGAAATTGTTAGGGTTCTTCACGGATTAGCAAGCGATGAACTATACAAAAACCGTGAAGAATTCGAGAAAATACTTAACAATGCCTTTAAGTATGCAAACATTAAATTGAATGCTACCTTAAAAAAGGCAGTTTTATCAGCACTATCAGAAAAAGATGAAACTGCTGATATTTGTACAGATAAAAAAGGCAACCCTGAACCAGATCCAGACCTAAGAGATACGGAAAACATTCCTTTAAAAGAAAACATCCATGATTATTTTGAACGTGAAGTAAAACCTCATGTACCAAATGCGTGGATGGGTGAGGAAAGTATCAAAATTGGCTATGAGATTCCGTTCACCAGACACTTTTATCAATACACAAAACTGAGAAGTTCAGAGGAAATCTCAAATGAAATACGTGAATTAGAAGAAAGCATTATGGATAAGTTGAAGAAGGTGATGGGGTGATGGAAGAATTAAAAAAGTATACATCTTTTATAGATAGTGAAATAGAGTGGTTGGGTGAAATTCCAAATTCATGGAATCTAATTAAATTAAAATATCTTTGTATGATAGATACAGGGAGTAAAGATACACAAGACAAAAAGGAAAATGGAAAGTATCCGTTATTTGTGAGAGCTGACACTGTCGAAGGTATTGATGAATTCACTCATGATGAAGAGGCTGTTATGACTGCGGGTGACGGTGTAGGTGTCGGTAGAGTTTTTCATTATTACAATGGGAAATTTTCAGCCCATCAAAGAGTGTATGTGTTTACAAAATTCAGTAACATTGTTGCTAAGTATTTATATTATTATTTGAAATCAAACTTAGCTTTTGAAGTTTTGAGAGTAAATGCAAAGTCAACAGTTGATTCATTAAGAAGACCGATGTTAGCCGAATTCCTAATTGCTCTTCCATCTATAGAAGAACAAAGAAAAATAGCTGATTTCCTCGATCAAAAAACATCCGAGATTGATGACTTAATTGCTGATAAAGAACGTTTAATTGAGCTTTTAGAGGAAAAAAGGCAAGCTGTTATAACAGAAGCAGTGACAAAAGGGTTAGACCCTGGAGTTGAGGTGAAGGATTCGGGTATAGAGTGGTTAAGTAGTATACCAAGGTGGTGGACCACCACAAAAATAAAAGCAGTATCTGAAGTGCGAAATAGCAATGTAGATAAAAAATCATCAGAAAATGAAACCCCAGTGAAATTGTGCAATTATGTAGATGTTTATTACAATAATGAAATAACCAATGAACTTAATTTTATGTCAGCTACAGCAAAACCAGAACAAATAAACACTTTTTCACTAAAGAAAGATGATGTAATAATAACAAAAGATTCTGAGTCGCCTGATGATATTGCTGTTCCTGCATGGGTCCAAAGAGATTTAGATGGTGTGGTTTGTGGATATCATTTGTCCATGTTGAGACCTAAAAAACTTGAAATAGAAGGTAAATACCTTTTTTATTCGCTTATTAGCAATGGTATTAAAGATCAATTTCAAATAAGTGCTAATGGCGTAACACGATTCGGGTTATCCATTCACGCTATTAAAAATGCAATTGTTCCATTACCACCTATAAATGAGCAGAGGGAAATCATAAATCACATAGATAAAATAAATTCTGATATTGACATAATTATGGAATCTACAAAAGTTCAAATAAATAAACTAAAAGAATACCGCCAATCTCTTATCTATGAAGCGGTTACTGGAAAAATAGATGTACGTGATTATCCACTGGAAAGAAAGGAGGAAGCATATGTCGATTGATTATACTGAAAAAGGTTTTGAAGAGAATATCGAATCTGAATTGGTTCGCTCGGGTTATATTGAGCGTAAATTAACTGGAGAATCCCTGGATGAATTTAAACAACATGCCATCGACACAGTGGTATTCTTTCAGTTTTTAGAAGCGACTCAGCCAAAACAGTTGGAAAAGTTGAAGCGGGCATATAAAGAAAACTATAAGCAAAAGATTATTCATCGTTTATCAAAAGAGCTTTCAAATCGAGGCATGATTGATTGTTTGAGACACGGAATCAAAGATTATGGCGTTAAGTTGACGTTAGCCTATAATAAGCCTGTTTCAACAATGAATCGCACACTGTGGGAGCAATATGAACAAAACATCTTTACAGTAAGTCGACAAGTGTACTACAGCCAGAAGAATAACAACAGCATTGATGTCCTCCTTTCCATGAATGGTTTACCCATTATTGTGATGGAATTGAAAAACCATTTAACAGGTCAAACGGTGGATAATGCCAAGATGCAGTTTAAAAAGGATCGTGACCCCAACGAATTATTGTTTCAATTTAAAAAACGTGCTTTAGTGTATTTTGCAGTTGATCCAGATGAGGTATATATGACAACACGAGTGAACAAGGATAAGACATTTTTTTTACCTTTTAATCGGGGAAACAATGGTGGTCGTGGCAACCCAACTGTTTACAATGATTATAAAACCTCGTATTTATGGAAAGAGATTTTACAAAAAGACAGCTTGTTAGACATTCTTTTTCGTTTTATGTATGTACAAGAAGAAGACATCAAAGATAGCAACGGTGAAGTTATAGACAAAAAAGAAACGGTTATCTTTCCACGTTATCATCAACTTGATGCTGTTCGTAAAATTGAAGAAGATGTTAAAAAGAACGGAGCAGGTAAAAGCTATTTAGCCCAACATTCAGCAGGTTCAGGTAAGACGAATAGCATTTCATGGCTTTCCCATCGGCTGGCAAAATTGCATAATGAATACGATGAAGCCATGTTTGATAGTGTGATTGTTGTCACGGATAGACGAGTTTTAGATAAGCAATTGCAGGATGCGATATATCAGCTTGAACACAAAACAGGGTTTGTGGAAAAAATCGAAAAAAACTCAGATCAATTAGCTCAAGCGATCAAAAATAAAGCGAAGATTATTGTGACAACGCTCCAAAAGTTCCCTTTTATCATCGATCAAGTGAATGAAATATCAAAAGGGAAATATGCCATTATTATAGATGAGGCACATTCTTCGCAAGGTGGCAAATCAGCGAGAGCAATGACAAGTCTTTTATCCAATAAAACGTTAGAAGAAGCGATGGAAGAAGAGCAAATAGCGGAAGACGAATTAAAAGATGCGGAAGACCGAATTCTTGAGGAAATTGCCAAAAGTGGTCAACAAGAAAATATCTCTTTCTTCGCCTTCACCGCTACACCTAAACCAAAAACACTTGAAAAATTCGGAACTCCAGGAAAAGATGGACTACCCAAACCGTTTCATGAATACACGATGCGACAAGCCATTGAAGAAGGGTTTATTTTAGATGTCCTAAAGAATTATGTCACTTATAAGACATTCTTTAAGCTGGCGAAACAGATTGATGATGATCCTGAAGTTGGAAGTAAAAAAGCATCGAAAGCAATAGCACGCTATGTCTCATTACATCCACACAATATTGCACAAAAAACTGAGATTATGGTTGAACACTTCAGGCAAGTTACTCAACATAAAATAGGTGGAAGAGCCAAAGCAATGGTGGTGACTAGTAGTCGACTTCATGCGGTTAGATATAAACATGCTTTTGACAAATACATCACTGAGAAAGGTTATACTGACTTGCAATCAGTCGTGGCATTCTCTGGAACGGTAGATGATAATGGTGTTCCATATACTGAAGCAGAAATGAATGGGTTTAGCGAAGGAGAATTACCCGATAAGTTTCACAGCGATGACTATCAAGTTTTATTGGTGGCTGAGAAATATCAAACGGGTTTTGATGAACCGCTTCTTCATACGATGTACGTTGATAAGAAATTGGACGGAATCAAAGCAGTTCAGACCCTATCTCGATTGAATCGTACATGTAAGGGTAAAAATGATACGTTTGTCTTGGACTTTGTTAATGAAGCGGAAGATATTCAAAAAGCATTTGAACCGTATTACGAGGTGACGCAAGTAGAGGATACTACAGATCCGAATATCCTCTATGATATTCAAACAGAATTAGATGCTTATCAAGTTTATGCTGAAGAAGAAATTGATGAAGTTGTGCAATTAGAGTACAACGAAAACAAGAAAAATCCAAGGTTGCAAGAGAAGCTTAACTCAGTTTTAGACTTGGCATTAACACGTTTTAAAGAGGATTTAAGTGCAGAGCAACAAGATGACTTTAAATCAGCTTGCTCAAAATTCATTAGAACCTATTCATTTGTCCTGCAAATTGGTCCATTTGCTGATATTGAGCTTCATAAACTGTATGTATATTTAAATTACCTGTTTAAGAAGTTGCCTAAACACGTTTCTGATGGCATTGATTTAGCAGATGATGTCGCACTTTCGTATTATCGAAATGAAAAAGTATTTGAAGGAAGCATCTCCTTGCAATCAGGAGAAGATAATAAGCTAAAGCCTCCTACTTTCGGGGCAGGATCATCCCCAGAAGAAGAAAAAGAAAGGTTGTCATCCATTATTGAGCGTCTTAATGATCGATTTGGAACGGAATTTACAGAAACAGATAAATTGTCCTTTGATCAAATCAAAGAGGATATTGTGAATAACGAGGACTTGGCACAAAAAGCGAAAGTGAATACGAAAGACAATTTCAAGTTTAGTTATGAAGAAGCGTTTTTAGATGTCGTCATTGATAGAATGACCACGAATGAAAAATTCTTTATGAAAATGTTGGAAGACCAAGACTTTAAGAAAACAGTTATGAATTTCATGTTTGAAGAAGTTTATGAAGAGATGGTAACAAAATAGGACAATAAACACTCAAAGGCAGTCTATCAGGGAATTAACGAGATAGACTGCCTTTTTGTTCATAGCACTTAATTAAGGGGGATATCCATGGAAATACCTGTTGAGTTAATTTCAGATGAAAAAGGTTACCTTGATCGTGAATGCCCTAATGAAAACTGCGAGTTCGTATTTAAGATCAACATGAATGATTGGACGAAAAAGATTGATGAAAAAGTATATTGTCCAAGATGCGGACATATTGCCACCACAGAACAATGGTGGACACAAGAACAACTTAAACATATGACAAGTTTGGCAAAGCAATGGGTTATGAGTGAAATACAAAATACATTTCAAAAGTCTTTCAAATCCAAATCAAATAAATATTTCAATGTTACCTTTAAACCTGGTAAAAGGATATCTTTTCAAAATAATCCAATTGGTCAGCGGGAAGAGTGGGAGTTGGAGATTCATTGTGAACAGTGTGGGACCAGAACGAGTGTGATAGGAACTGCCTATTTTTGTCCATGTTGTGGTATGAATGCTGTAGATCGATTGTTTAATGAATCATTAGATCGAATAAAAAAACAATTGAGTTCTTTAAACGAAATGCAGACCATGTTAGAAGGAATGCATGATAAGGATACCGCAGTTACCATATCACAAAATTTAATTGAAACAAGTCTTAAAGATGTTATTTCAGCTTATCAAAAATTTGCTGTTGAGACATTTAGAAAAGGCTATTCAAAAAAAGTTACACCAAATGATTTTCAAATTGTTGATAAAGGAAGTACTTTATTTGAAAAACATTATGATAAAGGGTATCACGAATAGTTATCAGATGAAGAACTTCATTTTATGAATCTAATGTTCCAAAGGAGACACATATTGGAACATAATCAAGGCATTATTGATGAAAAATACCTTCAACGTTCGAATGATAAAACATATAAATTAGGACAAAGAATAATCTGTAAAAGGAACGAGGTAGAAAAATTAATAGAAATCATTAAGAGGTTATCGACAGGCATTTCAACGATGGTAGATAATAAACGATATTAGGATTAATTAATGGGCACTATTTCTCTGAGTGTTTATCAACAAAATCTAATAGAAGTTTAGTTATGATATCTTGTAATTTTAAATGAGGGTAATATTGACTGCAAAGTTGAGAGAACTGTGTGTAAATATCTTCGGTTATGCGGAAGTTTTTGGTGACTGGTTTGGATGAAGAACGATAAATACGTTTGTCTAAAGTCAGATCGTAATTATTTTTTCTGCTCTCAACTATCTGTTTTAAAGTGGAGAAGTTTTCTTTGATATAAGCGAGCTCCTCATCCTCTGAGTGGTTCTTATTCTTGATTTGAGATTCATCACGAACAAATTTGTAGTATTGGTTGTCACGTTTGATATAAACGTAGTCATCTTCCTGCATGAGTTTTGTGAACGTCGAATACTTCAAGCCAATTTCTTTTGCAACGTCTTGTAAACCAAAACCTTCCTTCTGGAGTAAGTCGTTTACGATTTTCACACGTTGTTTGCTACTCAAAGTCGTGAAGTTGTCTATGTTCATTTGTACACCTCCTTTGAAATTTTTATATTATAGTTGAATTGTGAGTCTATTATTCAACTATTTATGATTTTTATTAATAGATGAAGGTTGTGATTTTTATTAGAAGAGATATTTTATTGAAAGAACTTGCTGAAAATGGATATAACGTAATTTATGGAGCCAGGAAGCATTTCTCGACTTATGATATTGTTTCTAAAATTCCTGGAAGGATAGCTTATCTGGCTCTTATCATAGGTGTATGGCAAATATATATGCCAGATTTTTATTTCAATAAAGAAGTTTCATTAATATTGATTTTTTCGAGTATTACTGCCATTATAATTAATCAATATAATGGCGAAAAAGAACGGTATAAGGAAACTGGGAATAGGTTGATACAATTGCATAATGGATTAAGAGAAATTTATTATCAAGTTCAATCTTCTGAAGAAAAAGAGATCGAAAAAGAATTATGTAAAATGAAAGAATTGATGGATGAGTACTATCAAATAAGTATTTCTAAACAGATATTCTTTAGTGACTGGTTAGCTCATTACAAATTATTCTTTCAAAGTCAGTACGAATGGATAAATGAACAAAAAAATTTCACGTGGAGAGATAAAGTACCAATGTCTTTTAGAATATTCGTTATTCTATTTGCAGTTGTTGCATTAGGATCCATAATAATTTTTTTCATTAATGGTTGGGGGGTTTTTGATGTTAGCAAGTAAGTTTGAAGAATTTGTTGATGATCTTCAAATAGAGTCAATTAAAGAAGAGACAAAAAGAGTGAAAGAAATTACTAAAAGGCTGAACAAGTCTTTTCGTGATATAGATAATGAAGAAAATGAACATTGTCATATAGTTGGTTCATTAGGTAGAGATACTGCGATTAGGACATTTAGTGATGTTGATATGCTATATGTTTTGCCAAAAAATCTTAAAAAGCAATATGATGATCATGATGGCAATGGGCAATCAAAGTTACTTCAAAAAGTAAAACGTGAGATAAAAAAACGATATCCCAAAACTATTGTAAGAGGAGACGGACAAGTTGTAGTTGTCAGTTTTGAAAGCATAAATAAAACAGTAGAGGTCTGCCCTTGTTTCGAAAGGTCAGATGGTGCATTCGATTATCCTGATTCAAACCATGGAGGGTCATGGAAAAAAACTGATCCAATTCCAGAAATTGATGAAAGCAATAGTACAATAGATGAGACCGACTCAAATTATAAATATGTGTGTAACTTAGTTCGAGCATGGAAAAATAATATTGGTTTTAAATTTGGTGGATTATTGATAGATACATTGGTTTATAATTTCTTTGACGAAAATGAAGAATATAAAAATGCTAAATTTAATGATTACCTTATTTTGTTAAAGGATCTTTTCTTTTATCTGAAAAGTCGTGATAAAGATCAAAAGTATTGGTATGCTCTGGGGAGTAATCAGAAAGTCTATAACAAAGGTGGGGCTTTTGTAAATAAATCGAAGAATGCATATGAAAAGATCAAGGATATGGACGAAAATAGTGATGATTTATATGAAGCACTACAAGAAATATTTGGTAAAGGATTCCCTGTGCCAGAGAATTATCAAGAGAATAAAGCTATTGAAAAAAGTTCATTGTTTGGAAGAAGTGTTCAACAAACAGAAGAATTCATTGATGACAAGTTTGATGTTGATATTAAATATCGTCTAAAAATTGATTGCGTTGTAAAACAGAATGGATTCAGAGATAAATTCCTAAGACACATATTACGTGATAATTCACCTTTGAAGGTGAACAAGAGATTAGAGTTCTTCATAATTGAAAATGAATTTGATTCTTTGTCTAAAGATGATGAACATAGCCTTTATTATGAAATTTATTGGAAAGTTCGTAATCGTGGAGAGGAAGCTATACGTAGAAACTGTGTGCGAGGGCAAATTGTCAGAGATAAGGGAAGACGTAAAAAAATAGAGTCTACTGATTTTAAAGGCGAGCATTTCGTAGAATGTTATATTGTCTACAAGAATGTCTGTGTTGCAAAGGACAGAGTAGATGTACCGATCTCAACATATTAATACTTAGTTATGCTGGAAAAGTTTGCAACACTTAATTTCATTCGACTTTTTAAGAAAATATATTGGGCATACGTATTATAAATGGATAAGAATAAAAATGAGCATCGAGATTTCCATACTCGATGCCCATTTTTTGCCTCTTAAATAACCACGCTGAACCGTACCACAAATAGTGATAAAGCAAAAGAGTGGAAGTCACAAATAAATTAATGGAGACCGTTCCTATGATGCAGGTGGCCTCCATTTTATTTGTTTAAGATATGGTTGATAGATACTTTTCTCCAAACTCTACATATCATGATCTGATTTTTGGTTTTGTCGTGAATGGTTTTGCTGTTTTACTTTATGCGAGCCTTGCATCGGTTGGCCATATGGTTGCTTTGGACTCTTTGGTAAATTTGGTTCTTCCTGCTGTTTTGGACCTTTTGGGTTTTTGGTCATTATTAGACCCTCCTTTGTTTAGTTATGAATAGCTTTTGAATAGGTGAAGAAATCTATACTTGGGAAAGGAAAATTCTCACCAAGTTACAAACTTTTAGGGTTTGCATTTAACGTACCTTAGGAAAATGTTAGAAAAGTTAAGCAAACATAACTATCATAATTAATTAATATTATATTGTAAGGGACTTTTGCGTATTAGTTGGTCTCCTTTAGTTTTTTATAAAAACTTGTACCGCTCTTAACTATTAATTTAATTTATATATTTACATAAGAATTAACTTACACAAGACCCACTAATACTAATCTTCTCCTATAACTCAATACCGGAAATAACTTTCAAAAAATTCAAAAATAACTCCAAAAGGAATGTATGTTCGTGTATAATGTAATATAGCATTATATAAATTGTTTAAGGAGATGAGTTTAGTGGATGCTAAGATTGTAACCATAGAACCTTTTGTAGTAGTGGGCTATCAATATCAAGCTAACTTGAAAGAAATTGAAGAAAAGGGGTTAGGTAAAAAATCTCTGAAACGATTAAAAGAAAATATAAGTTTAGTAAAAAACAAAAAAGGCGATGAAGTATATTTAGTTCAGATTTATGAGATGAAGCCTGATTTTAATCCAAACGTTGATCGTTTTACACAACTAATAGGTTATAAAGTATTGAAGGCCGAGGATGTCCCACAAGGTATGTCAAATCATATTGTAAAAGGTAAAAAGTACGTAACTGCTACACATAAAGGATTAGAGTCTGAAATTCACCAAACTTATGATTATTTATATGGAAAATGGTTGAATGAAAACCCGTACAACCCTTTAGGTTACGACTTTGAAGTGTGGGATGAACGTTATAAACCAGAAGAAAAAAATAACGAAATAGATGTTTACGTAGCTTTGAAGTAATTTCTAAGGGACTTAATCGGCTCTTACGTATTACTACAAATTCAAGATAGAGGATGCATAAAACATCTTAAAAGAAGTTTGTATTGTATTTTAAAAAATAATTATCCAATGACTTTTATTAAAGCCACACTTACCCATGTTATAAGAATTATATGGATAAAAAGACCGTTCAATGGAGGCCACTGAACGGTCTTTGCTTTGTATTAATCTAAAGGAATAAATCCAGAGTGATCTGTGAAATATCCGTTAATTTCAGGGCGAGGAATCTCATCCCAGCGCTCAGGGTCTGCGTCATACACTTCATCAGTCGCTAAACCATGAAGTAAGTTATGAACGCCTAATACGTTTTGTTGGATATTATGACCACGGCCACGTTGACCTAAGTTACCATCACGTGTGTTACCAGACGTTTCAAAGAATACTGCAGGATGACTGTGCTCCTCTTCGTTTAGACCATTGAAGTTAAGACCTAACATCATCGCAGACACGACACCACCATGAATATCAATTTCAGAGAAGCCACTTGAACTGCTTCCAACTGTGTAGCGGTCAATATTTGTGTATCCATAGTCTTTTAGTGAATCGTACACATGAACTTGTGCCTGACGTGTGACATCATTATACAGTCCATCTTCAAGATTTGGTAGCGTCGGGCCATTAGGAGCTAGTGAAACCCCAAGTGACATGGTGATAGCATCACCAGTTTCGGCATCCTCTTTCAAACCCTGGTGGTGAATATCAATCCCGAAGTCAGGTTGCACATCAGCCCAATAGCTGTACCAAGCTTTCGACTCGACTGCTTCAAATCCATCTTCAGCCCAGTCTCGGTTTAAATCAATTCGTTTCCCACTATCACTTAATTCTGTCTGACGAATATTCATTTCACTGCCATCAGGATTATACATAGGAATGACATGCAGTGTTAGTTCTTCTAAGATTTTTTGATTTTCGGGAGATTGGTTGTTGACGTATTTTTTAAGTAATTTCAATGTTGACTCTGCACCATAAGGTTCATCTCCATGGATTCGACCTTGGATCCAAACTTTTTCCGGGCCATCTCCGATCTTAGCTACATATAAATCTCGGTTTTGTTCACTTTGGTTAAATTCATACCCCAATTCTTTTAACGTGGTAACTTCTAACTCGCCACCACTCTTTTTTTCTAGTTTTTCAAGTTCATTAATCATGTCGTCATACGTCAAAATACTCGACATATTCGTATTACCTTCTGTGGAAGGATGGTTCTTAGAAGCGAATGCAGGTGACGCAAACACTGTGAATAACATACTGATACTGATTAAAATAATTAAAGTTTTTCGCAAAATATTACCTCCTGTATTGCTTTTATGTTTTACACTGTAAAAGTGTTGTTACAAAGTATAGTACAATCACCTTTTAGTTGAACACCACAATTTTTACTATTTTCAGATATCTTTTGTGAAAAAAATGGACTAGAGACCCCTATTTGTATTAGCGTCGAAAAATAAAAATGACGTTTGTATAATACGAATGAACATTATTAAAGGGGGAGTTAACTTGAATCGGTGTAGAGTGTGTCGAAAGTCGTCGGAATCCGCACTTTATCAAAGACGAGTTAAGCAAGTGGCTCAATGAAGCGGATCTTTGTTATCATCACTTTGAAGAGTTAGGTGGCAGAAGGAAGTTATCCGCTAAAGTTGGTGAGGCACTTAATTCAGGCTGGAATAATCGATCATTTCATAACTATGCGGATTACTCTCTGACAGAGGAATTTAAGCAGGGAATGAGTGAGTTGATGGCAGAGGGAGAGGGCCAACATGTTGTATTAATGTGTTCTGAATATCATCCCACTAGGTGTCACCGGTTAATTATTAGTAATTACTTGGAAGCGAACGGCATGCCAGTCACTCACATCATCCCTAATTCGGATGGCGAAGCGGATTTGGTTGCTCATGAGTTAGGGAAGTGGGGAGCCACACCAGTCATTGAGAAGGATGGGACAGTGGTTTATCCGCAACAAGAATAAACTGGAGGACGATGAGGAATTTACTAGAAAAATACTTGCGATACTAGACAAAATTTAGTGCTTACTAGACAAATCGGCGAATTTACTAGACAATTTTGGACTTTTACTAGACAAAAATTAAAATTTACTAGACAAATTTAAAGATTTACTAGAAATTTTTTCTGAATACTAGACAAATTACATTTACCTCGTACAAACATTTCACTGTTTCAACCTAGTCCTTATATTAAAACACGACTTAAGACCTATTAAAAAAATCAGAAAATTTAGTATAATGATGAAAGCGGTTGCATTGGTTAAGTGCATCTTTTCTTTTTTACTGTTTACGCAAACGTTTGCACTTATGTTTAACTATCGAAAGGAGCGAGTTTATGAGGTTTTACAAAACAAAATCTTTAATTTATTTAACCGTTTTACTGATGTTGATTCAACCTCTAAGTGGGCATTTTAGTACTCCGTCTGTCCATGCAGATGAACGGGAAGCCTTTTTAGTTGGGAGTTTTGGTTCTGATGGGGATTCAACCTATTGGAATCCGTCATCTAGTGAATTTCAAATGACGAACGCGCAAAATGGTCATTATTATTTAGAAAAAACACTTCCAGCAGGTACATATGAGTATAAAATTGCGATCAATGGTAGCTGGGATGAGAACTATGGTGCAAATGGTGGACGGAATGGATCGAACATGTCCTTAACTTTAGAGGAAGAAACGACTGTTCGCTTTGTTTACAACGATGAGAGTCATGTGGTGACAACGATGGTAGAGGACAAGCAACCTCGACTTGTCGGGAACCTTCAGCCTGCGATCGATGCGGGGGACGAGTGGTCACCTGAAACGTCAACGGCTATTTTAACAGATGATAATAACGATAATATTTATGAGTTCAATGCTTCATTATCTAAAGGTGATTATGAGTTTAAAATTGTCTTGGGGTCAAGCTGGGGGGAGGATTATCCATCTAGTAATGTTCAGTTAAGTCTTGATCGTCCTCAGGAACTAACGTTTTATTATAATCACGAAACAAAAGCGGTTTATACAAGTTTAGACGCTGACCAGGGTGATATTGATGAGGCGTCTCTTTTCCATAACTCATGGGATGAGACTTACAGAACCCCATTTGGTGCTGCAGAGGTTGGCGAGAGTGTCACGTTACGTTTTGCTGCGAAAAAGGATGACTTAGAGAAGGCGAATTTACACGTGAAAAACTATACCACAGGAGATTCTGAAGTGATCCCGATGTCTAAGTCTGGTTGGTCAACTGTTGATGGACAAGAATTAGATTTTTGGGAAGCTAAATTCACGCCTTCTGACAAGGGTGTTCATGGCTATAAATTTATTGCCTATGATGGGGAAGTCGTGAAAGAATACGGTGAAGATGCTCAACAAGGTAAGACAGGGCGTTCTGGGGATACGGTTAATGAGTTATTTCAACTGACGGTATACGACCCAGAGTATCAGACGCCTGATTGGATGAAGGAAGCCGTTGTCTATCAAATTTTCCCGGATCGTTTTTATAATGGGAATCCGGACAATGATGAGGCAAAATCTAATGCACGCGGCGATGAACCGATTGAACACCACGAGTGGGATGAGTTGCCTGATAACCCAAGATTAGCAGGGACTGCTGGCTATGAAGGGGATGGGTTTTGGAGTAATGATTTCTATGGTGGCGATGTTAAGGGTGTTCATGAAAAGTTAGATTACATTCAGTCACTAGGTGTGAATACGATTTATCTCAATCCGATCGCGCACGCGGCGTCCAATCATAAGTATGATGCAACAGACTTTAAGGCCATTGATCCGATGTTTGGATCGCCTGAAGAGTTTAAAGCATTTACTGATGAACTCAAAGAACGTGGGATGCATTTAATTTTGGATGGTGTCTTTAACCACGTTGGTGATGATTCGATCTACTTTGACCGTTATGGAAAATATGAGACGGTTGGAGCTTATGAGTACTGGTCTAGAATCTATGATTTGATGAATGAAGAAGGGTTAACAGAGGAGGAAGCCAAGGCTCAAGCTGAAGAAGAGTTTAAGGATGAAGGGCAAGTGTTTAGTCCGTATGGCTTCCATAACTGGTTTAATATTAAAAATACGAAAGTCGATGTAGGTCAATCAACTGAACGTTATGACTACCAAGGCTGGTGGGGCTTTGATAGTTTACCAGAGATCGCTTCGATTCCGGGTGAAGCTGTACCTTATGAGTCTGAACTCAATAACGAGCCGTTTGCCAACTACATCATGTACGAAGATGATTCAGTTGCGAAGTCTTGGTTAAATCGTGGTGGCTCTGGTTGGAGATTAGATGTTGCAAACGAAGTCGATACAGAGTTTTGGAGAGAGTTTAGAGATGAGTTAAAACAAATTGAACTCGATCAAGGTGGATCTCCATTGATTTTAGGTGAGATTTGGGATGATGCTTCGAAGTATTTCTTAGGTGATTTATATGATTCGGTCATGAACTATCGCTTCAGAGGGGCCGTTATTGACTTTTTAAGAAACGGAAAAGAAGAAGAGGCGATGGATCAGTTAATGGCTGTTCAGGAGGATTATCCTGATGAAGCATTCTATAATTTAATGAATTTAATGGGCTCGCACGATACGGTAAGAGCGGTTTATGTGTTGGGTAATGGGTCTGACACATATGAGCGTGCTGAAGACGACCCGAATTACGATCATGAACTAGGGTTAAAGCGTCTGAAGCTAGCTGCGATTTTCCAATATGGGTATGCCGGTGCTCCAACTGTTTATTATGGAGATGAGGCTGGTGTGACCGGTTCAAAAGACCCTGATGATCGCAGGACGTATCCGTGGGGTAGTGAAAATGATGATTTAATTAAGCACTATCAAGAGTTAGGTGACGTTCGTGAATCGAATAAGGCTCTATTTACAAAGGGGTCGCTCACTCACTTATATGCAAAAAATGACGTGGTGGCATACGGCCGACAGCATGCGAAAAAGTACGGTGTTGTCGTCATGAACCGTTCGAACGAGGAAAAAGTTGTAACGATTGATACGAGTGAATTTGCGCTAAATGGTGTTCAGTTTAAAGATGAGCTTAATCAAAAATACACAGCAACAACTAAAGACGGAAAACTTGAGGTTACATTACCACCTATGAGCGGGCGAATGTTAGTATCTAAACCAGCTCAAGTCAAAGAGGTTAACCAGGTTGCGAAGTTAGAGGCAACAGAAGGAGAAGGTCAGGTTACGTTAAGTTGGAAAGGTAAGAAGGGGACGTACCATGTTTATCAGACCAATGTAGACGGCACGCTTTATGAGAAGGTTGCTGAGACAACAAAGCAGACAATCGAAATTGATTCTTTAGACAACGGTCGTGCTTACTACTTTGCCATTACACGTGTGGACCAACACGGAAATGAGTCTGAAATGGTACAGTCTGAAAAAGTGATTCCTCATATTCCTTTAGAAAATTATGAAGTGACTAACGTGACTGAACTAGATGATGGTACGATCAATTTAGCTGAATTTAAAAAGGTAGAAGCGTCTATTTTAATAGATGGTTATACAGATCATGAGAAAGCTGAAGGGCTAGAGGCTAAGCTACAGTATAAACAAGCTGGAGCTTCATCATGGGAGGAAGTACCAGCTAAGTATATTGGCCAGGATTCAGATTCCAATGTGTTTGAGGCCAAATTTTTACCAATAGAAGTGGGTGAGTATGAGTACCGTTATGCGTTTACGACAGATCAAGGTCGTGAATATGTCTATACGGATAGTCAAACATTTAACGTAACTCAAAGTGACGATCAAACACCACCTGCAGATGCTGTCACATTAGATGAACCTCTTCAGGAGTCTGGACAAGTAAATTTAACTTGGTCGGTTGAAAACGAGGTAGATCCATATATGATTGGAATCTACCGTGATGACAAATTAGTTCATAAACTTTGGGATACGAGTGCCACCTCATATCGTGATGTAGATGTCATGAATGGTGAAACGTATTCGTATGTGGTTGCTTTATTTGATCAAAATGGAAACGTTGTTCGTTCGAATGAGGTCAGTGTAACTCCGCAGCTTGTCACGGTCGATGTGACGTTTAAAGTCAGTGCCCCAGATTACACGCCACTCGATGCAACGTTGACCATTCCAAATAGCATGAACGGTTGGAACACAAGTGCGTGGGAGATGAGTCGTGCAGGAGCCGTGACACCTGATTGGCAGTACACGGTGCAGGCGCAAGTTGGTGAAGTGATTACGTATAAATATGTGCGTGATGGGTCGTGGGATCGTGAAGGTTTAGCCGATCACACTCGTGAAAACCCAACTGATGACGATATAAGTTACTATGGTTACGGTGCTGAAGGAACTGACCTTCAATTGGTCGTTGAAAACCAAGGTAATAATAAAATGGTCGTGGAAGACACAATCTTACGTTGGGTGGACCAACCAGTTGTCGTGACATCGCATTCGAATGGTCAAAGTGTGAGTGAAGACACAGTCACGTTAAGCGGTAATGCGATTAAAGAAGGTGTCCTCACAATTAACGGTGAGCCTGTAACAATTCAGGACGACATGTCTTGGTCGCATGAGGTGACCCTTCAAGATGGTGAGAACCAATTTAACATTCATATCGAACCAACTGAAGAAAACAAATCTGAGATCTTTAACAATGATGGAGGGGCTATTTCCAAAAACACAAAAGATATCGAGTTTACGTTGAATAGGGAATAATTCCAGTAAAAAACCCGTACTTTGGTTAGTGTAACCACTAACCGAGTACGGGTTTTTGTTATATCATTTTTTAGTTTTTATTAACGGAAGCGTCATAAATTGAATCTACTGCGCTTTGAAGTTTTTCGTTGAATTCTGCATCGGATTGATCCACATGTAAGTCGCTTGCTAACGCACGAGAGAAGCTTGCAATCAAGTTATCGTTATCTTTAAGCTTTTCGTTGGCTTCATCACGTGAATACCCTCCAGATAGTGCTACTACACGTACAACATTAGGGTGGTCCGCTAGTTCCTTGTAAAGGTTAGCTTTAGTCGGAATCGTAAGCTTTAACATTACATGTTGGTCATCTGATAAGTCGTTAAGATGTTTTAGAATTTCAGCTTTTAAAATATCTTCACTTTTTTCTTTGTCGGCACTGTTAATGTTAACCTCAGGCTCAACGATTGGAACAAGGCCTGCTTCAATAATGCGTTTCGCGTAATCAAACTGCTGATCAACAACAGCTTTAATGCCTTCTTCGTTAGCTTCATGAACGACCGAACGCATTTTAGTACCAAACATATGACGCTCATTAGCACGGCGTAGCGTTTCATCTAGGTCATGAATCGGCTTCATCATTTGAACGCCATTTTCTTGATCTGCAAGCCCTTTATCGACTTTAAGGAATGGCACAACGCCTTTATCTGCTAAATAGTCACCTGTATATTTGCCTTCGATTTCACGGTCCATCGTTTGTTCGAATAGAATTGCACCGATAATTTTGTCTGAACTAAACGCTGGCGATGTGATGATTCGTGTTCTCATTTGATGTACAAGATCGAACATCTCATCTTCGTTTGAATATTGATCTTCTGTTACGCCATAAGCTGCAAGTGCCTTAGGTGTACTACCTCCACTTTGATCCAGTGCAGCGATGAATCCATCTTTGTTTTTCATTTGATTTAAGTGATTCTCGTTCATATTCTTCACTCCTAATTTTCATTACTCATCTATATAATATCCTAACATGTTCAACTTCACTAATACAGAATTTTACGATTTAAAAAGGTTGGGCGGGACATGAAAAATATCGACCCCATTTCTAACGTTATCGACCCTATTTTCGGAATTATCGACCACGAAATTTGTCAACGGGGTAAAGATCGTAATTTTTATCGAACCTTAGAACGGATTTATCGACCCCATTTTCGGATATATCTACCCTATTTTAGAAAATATCTACCCCGAAATTTGTCGACGAAGTAAAAAACGCCCGTTTATCTACCCCAAAATCTATTTTATCTAAAAAAATCACTACCCCGCATCTGCAAGGTAGTGATGAATCATTAATTTCGGATGAGGTGGTCAAAGGCTGCAAGAGCTGATGTAGCACCTTCACCCATTGAAACAATAATTTGGTTATAAGCACTGTTCGTACAGTCACCTGCTGCAAAGACACCAGGGATGTTCGTTGCAGTACTTTTATCTGTGATAATCTCACCGATTTTATTTTTCTCAACTTGATCGCCTAACCAGTCCGTGTTTGGAATAAGACCGATTTGAACGAACACGCCAGCTAGTTTGACATGCTTCTCATCACCAGATTCAAGATCAACGTATTTTAGTCCATTAACGTTGTCATCACCAGTGATTTCAGATGTTTTCGCGTTCGTTAAAACCGTAACGTTCGGTAAGCTGTATAGGCGTTTTTGTAGTACTTCATCAGCCTTAAGCTCAGAATTGTATTCAAGTAGCGTGACATGATTAACAATTCCTGCAAGGTCAATTGCAGCTTCAACGCCTGAATTACCGCCACCAATCACGGCTACGTCTTTACCTTCGAATAACGGTCCATCACAATGTGGGCAATAAGCGACACCTTTGTTTTTAAACTCTGCTTCACCTGGAACGCCGATTTCGCGCCAGCGTGCACCAGTTGAAACAATAAGGGTTTTACTCTTAAGCTTAGCACCATTTTCTAACTCTAGTTCGAAAAGGTCATTTTTCTCTAAGCCTTTTGCACGCTGTAAGTTCATGACATCAATGTCATAATCCTTAATGTGCTCTTCTAATGCTGCAGCTAGCTTTGGTCCTTCTGTGTTTTTTACACTGATGAAGTTCTCGATTGTTAGTGTATCAAGAACTTGTCCACCAAGGCGTTCTGCAACAATTCCTGTACGAATTCCTTTACGGGATGCGTAAATTGCTGCGCTTGCCCCTGCAGGACCACCACCGACAACTAGAACATCATAAGGATCTTTATTTGAAAGCTCATCAGCATCTAGGCTCTTACCTAATTTAGCTAAAATTTCTTCTAGGGTAATACGACCGTTACTGAACGGTTCGCCATTTAGGTAAACAGCAGGTACTGCCATGATGTCTTTTTCTTCAACTTCTGACTTGTAAACAGCACCGTCAATCATCGTATGAGAAATGTTAGGGTTTAAAACACTCATGATGTTTAGGGCTTGTACAACATCAGGACAGTTATGACAAGAAAGACTTACATATGTTTCAAAGTGGTACTCACCATCAAGTTCTTTGATTTGGTTAGCAATACTATCATCAACTTTTGGTGGGCGACCACTAGCTTGTAAGAGTGCTAATACGAGTGATGTGAACTCGTGTCCTAGTGGTACACCTGCAAAAGTGACACCTGATTCTTCACCTGCACGGTTAACACTGAAGCTTGGTGTACGTTCTAATTTAGCTTTTTCAATAGAAATTTTAGATGACATGGCAGCTAGTTCATCAACTAGTGCTTGAGTTTCCTCTGATTTTTGGTCAGATTCAGTACTTACTTTTAGTACAAGGTCATCTTCTAGTAGTTGCAGGTACTGATTTAATTGGGACTTAATTTCTGCATCAAGTGCCATGTGTAATCCCTCTCCTTAAAGCTTATAGTTTACCTACTAAGTCTAAGTTAGGTTTAAGAGTTTCTTCCCCTTCTTCCCATTTAGCTGGGCAAACTTCACCAGGGTTTTTGCGCACGTATTGTGCTGCTTTGATTTTGTTGATTAGTGTGCTTGCATCACGGCCAATACCTTCAGCATTGATTTCTACTGCTTGAATGACTCCATCAGGGTCAATGATAAATGTACCGCGATCAGCTTGTCCTAGATCTTCAACATAAACGTCAAAGTTACGAGATAGAACGTGAGCTGGGTCACCAATCATACCGTAAGTAATTTTTCCGATTTTCTCAGAAGTATCGTGCCATGCTTTATGAGTAAAATGAGAGTCTCTAGATACAGAGAATACTTCTACACCAAGCTCTTGAAGCTTAGGATACTGTTCTTGTAAGTCTTCTAGCTCAGTTGGGCATACGAATGTGAAGTCTGCTGGGTAGAAGCAAACTACCGTCCAATGGCCTTTGAAGTCCTCTTCTGTAACTTCGATAAAATCTCCGTTTTTGTATGCTTGCGCTTTAAATGGTTCTACTTCTTTTCCGATTAAAGACATAATCTAATTCCTCCTTAGAAATATTGTTTCTAGTTGATAGCCTACCCAATCAAGTTGGGAAAATTACATGACTATCTAAAATTATTATAATCAAACATTTATTATTATTATTATAGGTTTGTCGAGCTTTGTCAACAGATATGGTTTTTTGTTCATAGAACTTTTTAAAATATAGTAAAAGTCAGAACTGTATTATTAAAAAAACCTTCATATTACAATATTTTTCATTATTTGTTTAGCTACTTTTAAATCGTAATTTTCTATTATATAATAGTAGTCGGGAGTGTCAATAATTTTGTGTAAATGACACTAAACCCTTTTGTAAGAATTAAGCTAGTTATTTATTATAAACGACCTTGCAGGTCGGACTGTGACTTTCTTCTTCAGTTACTAACCCCATAGCTG
>NZ_JBQQCO010000026.1:0-34728 GCF_052246295.1 Piscibacillus sp. B03
CAACTACATAGTCCGGTGGCGATAGCAGAGAGGTCACACCTGTTCCCATGCCGAACACAGAAGTTAAGCTCTCTAGCGCCGATGGTAATTGGGGTGTTTCCCCTGTGAGAGTAGGACGCTGCCGGGCGTTATATGTTATAATTAATATAATAGTTTAGTCAGAACTCTAATATAGAGTGAATGACAACATCGCGGGGTGGAGCAAGACCGTAAACATCTTGAATCATCATCTGCGTAGGTTTTGCGAGGAGCGTATGCTTCGCCGAAGAGGCTTGCAACGCGACGAGCAGTCAAAAGTTTAATAACATTTATAGTCAGGGCTCCTAAAATGGAGTGAATGACAACATCGCGGGGTGGAGCAGTCTGGTAGCTCGTCGGGCTCATAACCCGGAGGTCGCAGGTTCAAATCCTGTCCCCGCAACCAATTTAAATTAACGACATTAAGTCGAATCCGCTTTGCGAGATGATTGCAAAGTGTGACTAATTTAATAAATACATAATCTAATTGAATAGTAGTCATCTAAGATTAGAACCTCATCAATTAGGTCCGGTAGTTCAGTTGGTTAGAATGCCTGCCTGTCACGCAGGAGGTCGCGGGTTCGAGTCCCGTCCGGACCGCCATGTTAGTTTAAAAGTGTTAGCCTTGTGTGGTTCGCAAGGCTTTTGTTATTTTTTAACCTATTATTTTCATCCCCCTCAGCCCTTGCGTTTTCGCAAGGGCTGATTTTGTGTATGGATGTATATGTTTCCTAAAAGGATTAATTTTTGCTATGATAAGCTTGAAATCTTTTTAATAAAGAAGTGAAATCTAATATGGATGAATTTAGTTTTATAAAGGCCATAAAACCTAAGCACTACATGCAATCTTCTGTTATTAACGGTATAGGAGACGATGGAGCTGTTGTTCAACCGTCTATTGGATCACAAATGGTTATTGCAACTGACACGATGGTTGAGAATGTTCATTTTTCTTTCGACTATATGAGCTACGAAGATGTAGGTTATCGTGTATTGGCTGCTAATTTAAGTGATTTAGCAGCAATGGGTAGCACGCCTTTGTATTATATTGTAAATATATCGGGTCCTAATGAGATCACAAATGATGAACTCGTTCGTATTATGAATGGCACGAAAGAATTGGCTAAACTGTATAATATGGACCTCATTGGTGGCGATACGACTTCGTCTCAAGAGTTAGTCATCACAGTCACCGTATTTGGTGAGCTCGTTGCAGGTTATAAGAGATTAAGGAGACATGCACAGCCAAACGATGTTGTTTTTGTAACTGGTTATTTAGGTGAGTCTGGATATGGTTTTCAATTAATAAAAAAAGGTAAATATGAGGATGATTCTCGTTTTATCAAACAGCATATAAGACCGAAACCTAGGTTAGATTTTGCCCAAGTAATTAAAACTATTAAAAGAGTTAGTTTAAATGATGTGAGTGATGGTATTTCATCAGAATTAAACGAGATTGCTGAGGCATCTAATGTATCTATAGTAACCGATTGGAACTCCATACCGATCCATCCTGAAATGAAGCACCTTAAAGACGAGGAGCTTGAAAAACTAACACTCTCCACTGGAGAAGATTTTCAGCTAGTGGGAACTTGTAGTGAAGAGGCTTGGAACAACATCAAATCAATTTGTTCGGAACAGGAGATTAAGGTCACAAAAATTGGTGAAGTATTACCATTTAATAAACAGGAATCATCAGTGTACATAATTAAAAATGGTAAAAGAAAGAAGCTTGACTCAGAAGGTTATCAACATGGAAAGTATAAAGGTGATTAGATGTATAACATTTTAATGGAAAATGAATATGAGACAACTCAATTCGGTGAGAAGTTAGCCAAACACTTAAATCCTGGCGATGTGATTACATTAGATGGTGATTTAGGTGCTGGCAAAACGACATTTTCAAAAGGACTGGCTAAAGGACTGGATGTAAAACGAACAGTTAATAGCCCAACTTATACAATCGTTAAAGAGTATAGAGGTCGATTGCCTTTTTATCATATGGATGTTTATCGTCTTGAAGGTCAGGAAGAAGACATTGGTTTTGAAGAGTATTTTAATGGTGAAGGTGTATCTGTGGTGGAGTGGTCTCAATTCATTGAAGACTTTTTACCAGAGGAACGTTTAGAAATTTTTATAAAAAAAGTTGAAGAAACTAGACGTGAATTTCAATTAACACCTAAAGGGTCAAGATTCGAAGAGATTTGTAAGGAGCTCATAACATGAAGAATGGATTATGTATCGATACGTCTAATCAGCCGATGAGTATAGCTGTGTTTATAGATAGTGATTTAGCTGCTGAGATGACGATTAATATAAAACGAAATCATTCGGTTCAATTAATGCCAAATGTTGATTACTTATTGCAGCAAGTAGGGTTGAAACCTAAAGCTTTGGATCAGATCGTGGTGGCAGAAGGCCCTGGGTCATTTACAGGAATCAGAATTGGGATGACGACAGCTAAATCGTTAGCTTGGTCTTTAAATATTCCTGTTAAAACAATTTCAAGTTTAGAGTTAGTTGCGTCTTCGTTATTGTATCAAAATGGGCTTGTATGTCCATTTTTTGATGCGAGAAGGGGTAATGTTTATACTGGGCTTTACCGTGTTTCAGAAGGCCAAATTGAGCGCGTTGAAGATGATTGTAATATAGAGATGAGGAGTTGGTTAGAGAAAATCAATCAATATGGAGAAAAGGTATTTTTCATTAGTCCTAATGGCAATCAGTTTAAAGAACAAGTTGAACAGCAAGGAGTATATGTTAATCAACCATTTCAACTCCCAAGGGCAAGTTTGCTTTGGACATTAAGTCAGGAAAAAGATGAAACACCGATTCACCTTGTAAAACCTAATTATCATAGAATAACAGAAGCTGAAGCGAATTTGGAAAAACAAAATGGAGAAGGGTCTACTCATGAATGAGGTTAAGCATGATGTAAAAATAAGAAAGATAACAATCGAAGACCTTCCGCATGTCGTTGTGATCGAGAATGAATCATTCAAATCACCGTGGAAGAAGCGTGACTTTTTGCATGATTTATTAAAAAACTCATTCTCGCATTATTTAGTGATTGAAAAAGACGGTGAAGTTGCAGGATATTGTGGAGTGTGGATTGTGTTGGAGTCTGCACAAATTACTAACATTGCAATTTCACCTAAACATCGAGGACATCAATTAGGTAAGAAGCTGTTTAAAGAAGTGTTAGATACTATTCGAGAACAAGGGGCAACGGAGCTGTCGCTTGAAGTTCGAGAATCGAATGAAGTCGCACAAAATATGTATCAACAATTTGGATTAGAGGTCGTTGGAAGACGTCGTCATTATTATCAAGACGACGGGGAAGATGCCTTAGTCATGTGGGTGAAATTATGAAAACAGACGAAATCATTTTAGCAATAGAGACAAGCTGTGATGAGACAGCTGCTGCAGTCGTAAAGGGTGGCACGGAACTTTTATCAAATGTGGTAGCAACACAAATGGAGATTCACCAAAAGTTTGGTGGAGTCGTACCTGAAATTGCTTCGCGACATCATATCGAACAAATTACCTTAGTCATCGAGCAAGCATTAGAAGAAGCGAGTGTGACGATGGATGACGTGGATGCAATTGCGGTGACAGAAGGACCTGGATTAGTTGGAGCCCTCTTAATTGGGGTTAATGCGGCGAAATCCATTGCATATGCACACGATAAGCCGTTAATAGGCGTGCATCATATCGCTGGACACATTTATGCAAACAGACTTGAACAAGAGTTCCAATTTCCATTACTATCATTAGTCGTTTCAGGTGGTCATACAGAACTCATTTATATGAGAGACCATGGAGGTTATGAAGTGATAGGTGAAACACGTGATGATGCTGCTGGTGAGGCATATGATAAAGTTGCGAAAGCATTAAAGCTACCTTACCCAGGTGGGCCAGTCATTGATCAACTAGCACAAAAGGGAGAAGATGTGTATGACTTTCCACGTGCATGGCTTGAAAAGGGATCATATGATTTTAGCTTTAGTGGGTTAAAAACGTCCGTGATTAATAAGTTAAATCAGTTAAAGCAAAAAGGTGAAGATGTTCGGGTTGAAGATTTAGCAGCTTCCTTCCAAGCGAGTGTGATCGATGTATTAGTTAAGAAAACGTACCAAGCTGCATCTGATTTAGGTGTTAATCAATTGATTGTAGCAGGTGGAGTTTCTGCCAATAAAGGCTTAAGAGAAGCATTGAAACATCAATTTGAAGATACTAATGTAAAGCTCATGATACCGCCACTCTATTTATGTACGGATAATGCAGCGATGATTGGGGCTGCAGCATCAATTGAGTTCCAAAAGGGTAACTTTAAAAATTTAAACTTAAACGCTAACCCAGGATTAATGTTAGGATAAAAGAAATCCACAGACGATAAACAAGTCTGTGGATTATTTTTATTAAAATAGCTTTATATCAATTATTTATAAATGTGCGTAAATATTGTGGATAAACCATCTTTAGTCTGTGGATAAAGTGGATAACTCTGTTGAAAACCCAAATTATCCACTTTTTATCTGTTAATAACTTGTGATTAACCCAAAGCTTCCATTTCTTGTTGAAGTTCTTCCCATTCTTCCATTAACTCTTCAATCGCTTCTTCATTTTCTTTAATCGTCTGATTAATCTCTTGAAGCTTCGTGTAATCATTCACATTTTCAGGATCATATAACCTCGGTTCTTGGTCTTCAATCACCTGTTCATGTTCCACGATTTGTTCTTCAATGGCTTTAATACGCCGCTCAACCTTTCTACGCTCTCGTTGAATTTGCTTATTCGTCGCTGCTTTAGGCTGCTCTGCTTCCTGCTTTTGTTCAAGCTCTGCTTGTTTAATGGCCGCTAACTCTGACTCTTCTTCAAGCTTCTCTAAATAGTAATCATAGTCTCCTAAGAACATTCGTGAGCCTTGTTCAGATAGCTCTAAGATTTGAGTTGCAATTCTATTAATAAAATAACGATCGTGTGAAACGAAAATAATCGTACCTGGAAAATCAGCTAGAGCAGCTTCTAACACTTCCTTACTGTCTAGGTCCAAGTGGTTGGTCGGCTCGTCCATCACGAGAACGTTTGCTTTTTGTAGCATGAGTTTAGCCAGCAAGACGCGGGCTTTTTCTCCACCACTTAACATGCCAATCGTTTTTAACACATCATCGCCTGTGAATAAGAAGTTACCAAGTACTGTTCGGACATCTTTTTCCGGCATTAGAGGATAATCATCCCACAATTCTTGTAGAGCCGTTTTATGTGGATTTAATGTGGATTGTTCCTGGTCATAGTAACCGAACTCCACATTGGTTCCATACTCAACATTACCCTCAATAAAGTTTATTCTGTTTAAAATGGCTTTTAACAACGTTGACTTACCAATCCCGTTAGGCCCGACAATCGCAATTCGATCACCACGATTGACCCGAAACGTCACATCATTAAAAACAGGCTCATCAAGTGCAGCATATTTAGCAGATAAGTTCTCAACCTTTAAGACGTCATTACCACTTTTGCGTTTTATATCAAACGAAAACTTAGCGGAATGATCATCAAGTGTTGGCTTGTCCATTTTATCCATTTTCTCAAGCTTCTTACGACGTGATTTCGCCTGTTTACTAGTCGAATCTCGCGCAATGTTTTTCTGGATATAGACTTCTAGCTTCTTAATCTCTTCTTGTTGTTTTTCAAAACGCTTTACCTCAAGTTCATACTCTTCGGCTCGTTTTTTAAGAAAATAACTATAGTTCCCGTGATACTTTTTTACCGATTGGAACGCGACATCATAGACAATACTCACTGTTTCATCTAGGAAGTAGCGGTCGTGTGAGACGATGACAACTGCTCCAGGGTAGCCTTTTAAGTAACCTTCTAACCAACGCAATGTATTAATATCCAAATGGTTAGTTGGCTCATCTAAAATTAAAACGTCTGGCTTTGATAGTAAGAGCTTACCCAAGGCAAGGCGTGTCTTTTGTCCACCACTTAGCTCTTGAATTGGTGTTTGAAAGTCAAAATTGCCAAAGTTTAACCCTTGTAAAACAGACTCAATGTCAGCCTCATAATGAAAGCCGCCGCGCTGTTCGAAATCATGTTGCTTAGCATCATACTGACTAAGTAATTGTTCGTACTTCTTCTCATCTTGTAATAATTCAGGGTCAGCCATTTTTTCTTCCATTTGTCGTAGTTCTTTCTCAAGTTGGATTAGAGGCTGATAAACCTCTAACATTTCATCCCAGATAGAACGGTCCGAATCTAAGCCAGTGTGCTGGTCGAGATACCCAACCGTTACATTTTTAGGTTGAAAAAGATCACCATCATCATATGGAATCTGGCCTGACATGATTTTTAATAAAGTCGATTTACCGGCACCATTTCGACCGACAATCGCAATGCGGTCATCATGATGTACTTCTAATTTAATTTTCGATAGAATAAGGTCAGCACCAAAATATTTATCTATGTTATTTAATTGCATGACTATCATTGTTATTCACCTCAACGTGCACTAGTGTATCTATTTTATCACTAATACGCAATGAACCATATCAAAGGAGACTAAATTATGTCTGAAGAAAAAATACCACAAGCAACGGCAAAACGATTGCCATTGTACTATAGACATTTAAACTTGTTACATAATCAAGGAAAAATGCGAATATCTTCACGTGAGTTAAGCGAACTAATCAAAGTCGATTCGGCAACAATCCGAAAAGACTTTTCTTATTTTGGTGAATTAGGGCGGAAGGGTTATGGTTATGACATTGCTCACCTCATTCAATTTTTTAGAAAATTACTTGATCAAGATGAAGTAGCCAGTGTCGCGTTAGTAGGAGTTGGTAACTTAGGGACGGCCTTACTTCACTATAATTTTATGAAAAAAGGTAACACACATGTTGAAGTCGCATTTGATACAAATCATAGTAAAATTGGATCTGAAATAAGTGAAGTTCCAATTTATCATGTGGATGATTTAGAGACGGAGATCAAACGCCGAGGCATTAAAGTCGCCATATTAACAGTTCCAGCTCGAGTGTCTCAGCAAGTCACCGATCGCTTAGTTGACTGTGGCATTGAAGGGATTTTGAATTTTACCCCTTCACGTTTAACCGTTCCAAGCCATGTTCGTGTTCACCACATTGATTTATCGATTGAATTACAGACCTTGGTTTACTTTCTAAAACAAAGCTAAGAATGGGGCTTTCTTTTTCTTCCATTTAGAAGTAAAATAGTTCGTATATCGAAGTAAATGGGTCGGAGGCAAACATGGGAAAACTACAACAAAAATGGTTAGTCGTGATTTCAGTTATTACTGGAACATTCACGGTAATCCTAAATAATAGTATGTTAAATCCGGTATTGCCGGAGTTTATGAGAATATTTGATACAGATGCGGTTGGAGTCAGTTGGATTCTGACCATTTTTATGATTGCGATGGGGATGACCATGCCGGTGACTGGGTTTTTGGGTGATCGGTATGGAAAAAAGAAAATTTACATTATCGGATTAAGCCTATTTGCGTTCGGTTCTATTTTAGGTGCTGTGTCGCAATGGTTGAGTATGATCATCATTGCTCGAACCATCCAAGGGATCGCAGGCGGCCTGATGATGCCAAACGCCATGGCCTTAATCTTCCAAGCTTTTCCGCGTAATGAGCGAGGTTACGCCGTTGGAATTTACGGCGTTTCGGCAATGGTGGCACCTGCAATTGGGCCAACCATTGGAGGAATTATTGCAGAGAATTTTGCATGGTATTACTTATTTTTATTCAACCTACCATTTGCAGCTCTAGGGATTTTCTTCTCAACGAAGTATTTAATTTCAACCAAACCGGACTTATCGCGCATCTTTGACTGGAAAGGGTTTGCGATTATTACAACCGGTGTCGGAGCCGTCTTATACGTACTAGGGCAAGGGCGTAATTTTGAAGAAGCGATGAACTGGACTAACTTAGGCATCTTGTTGTTAGGTTTGATCTTAATCATTGTTTTTGTTCGATATGAGTTAAAGATAGAGTCACCATTATTAGAGCTCTCTGTCTTTAAGGTCAAAACGTATCGCTATTCTATTATTGCAACGTCAGCTGCGTCGATTGGTTTGTTTTCAAATTTATTTTTATTACCATATTTAATACAAGAAGCTTATGAACTAAGTATGATTAAAACGGGACTTATTTTTTTACCAAGTGCTTTAGCCAGTGGGGCGTTTATGACATTAGGTGGACGGATTTTAGATAAAAAAGGACCGAAACTGGTTGTACCTACGGGGCTCATTATCTTAACGTTTGCCAGTTTAATGTTTGGGTTTGTCGATTTAAGCACGTCTTACTGGATGCTACTAGCCATTAACATTGTACATGGATTAGGTTTAGGCTTTGGTAACATGCCAGCAACCACAGCTGGGATGAATGCCATTCCAGATCACTTAGTGGCCCAAGGGTCAGCGATGAATAATTTAATCCGCCAAATATCATCGTCACTAGGAATCGTGATTTTCTCTGTTTATTATGAGATTCGTCGAGGTCAATATATCTTATTTGATGAATTAACCGTGCAAGAAGCAACATTGCAGGCGATTAACGAAGCATTTATTTTAGCTGCGATTATTGTGGCGTCTAGCATACCGTTTGCTTTTAAGATGAAAGGAATAGAAGATACAGAAAAGGAATAATCCAAAAGTGGATTATTCCTTTTTGTTTAGGTTTTTCTTATATGCAAAGTATTTAGTTAGAATTCGAATCGCCACACCTATGTCAAACGTTGCGACAAGCGTGAAGATGATGGTCGCAAAGTTCCAAATCGTATCCTCAGCATATTGTAACGCCAAGTATACAAAAGCTAGTCCCATCAAAAAGTACATAGAAGCTATAAAAAATGGTGAAGCTCTCATGAATTATCCTCCAATTAATATCATAGCGGCATTCTGATATTCTTGTAATTGTTTTTCAAGATCTTCTATATCGACCGTTAATTGTAGTAATACGACTGTCGTGTTCATCGCCATGTGAACTAAAATCGGTACAAGGATGCGCTTTGTCTTAACATAAAGGTAAGCAAACACAAGTCCCATCGCAATGTACGTTAACGTAAACGTAAAGTCCATATGAAGGACGCTAAATAGAGATGAAGATATAACAGCTGCTAAGAAAAAGTTCATCTTCTTATACAATTGCCCAAAAATGATTTTTCTAAAGATGATTTCTTCTAATAATGGTGCAAACAAGATTGGTAAAATGATAAACCAAATGTTTTCATTAATATAATCCATAATTAACATCGTATTCTCAGAAGATTGTTCTACATTAAAGACAGTGACGTTAATAATCGATGAAACATACTGAGCAAGAAACGCTAAGAAAAAGCCGTAAATGGACCATTTAAACATATAGCCATAGCTTGGTCGATTACGCATTTCACTCTGTTCCATATCAGGCATTAACATTTTAATGATAAAAATAGATGCAATCGCCATTCCTAGAATAGATGAGAACACCATAGCATCTATTTCTGATAGACCGAAAAAGCTAGTTCCAATTGGCATTCCGATGGCTGGGAAAAGTTGTGCTGCAACATATAGTATAATAATAAACCAGTATCGTTTCGGCAAATCGATCGTCCCCTTTTATTCTATATCATTATTTATGACTCGCTACAGGTGAACGCTTGCCGTGGGCACGGCTTCAACTTCACAAAACGCACTATCGTTCGTTTTGTGGGATTTTCAGCTCGTGCTGTTCCCACAGGCGTCGTCACCTACGCTCGTCTTTAATCGTTACATTTCTAGTCTTTTTTATCATACTTTCAGAAATCTAAATCTCTATAAGGTTTATTCTATAACAATCTAAAAAATGAAACAAAAATTTAGGTTTTTTACTTGCAAAAGTTTTTGAGATTCATTATTATAATAATTGGAATTAGCACTCACCAATGTTAAGTGCTAATAATCATCTTCAACATAAATTTGGAGGAGGTTTTTAACATGTTAAAACCACTAGGTGATCGCGTAATCGTGGAAGTTCTAGAACAAGAAGAAACAACATCAAGCGGAATTGTGTTACCTGATTCTGCTAAGGAAAAGCCTCAAGAAGGTAAGGTTGTAGCAGTAGGTTCTGGCCGTGTAACAGACAACGGTGAGAAAGTAGAACTAGAAGTTAAATCAGGTGACCATGTCATCTATTCTAAGTTCGCTGGTACAGAAGTGAAGCAAGATGGTAACGAGTACTTAGTTTTACGCGAAAGCGATATTTTAGCAGTTGTAGAATAATTTACGAACACATACTTTTAAGGAGGGTATTTTATTATGGCTAAAGAATTAAAGTTTAGCGAAGACGCTCGCCGTGCTATGCTTCGCGGTGTCGATACATTAGCTGATGCAGTAAAAGTTACTTTAGGACCTAAAGGACGTAACGTAGTTTTAGATAAGAAATTCGGTTCACCATTAATCACGAACGATGGTGTAACAATCGCAAAAGAAATCGAACTAGAAAATAACTTCGAAAACATGGGTGCTCAACTGGTATCAGAAGTTGCATCTAAAACAAACGACGTTGCTGGTGACGGTACAACAACAGCTACAGTATTAGCGCAAGCAATGATTCGTGAAGGTCTTAAGAACGTTACTTCAGGTGCAAACCCAGTAGGCTTACGCCGTGGTATTGAGCGAGCAGTTGAAGTAGCTACTGAAGAATTACGCACGATTTCTAAGCCAATCGAAGGTAAAGATTCAATCGCACAAGTTGCTTCAATCTCAGCTGCTGACAATGAAGTTGGTCAGTTAATCGCTGAAGCAATGGAGCGTGTTGGTAACGACGGTGTTATCACAATTGAAGAATCTAAAGGCTTCAACACTGAGCTAGAAGTTGTAGAAGGTATGCAGTTCGACCGTGGATATGCTTCTCCATACATGGTAACTGACCAAGATAAAATGGAAGCTGTATTAGAAGATCCTTATATCTTAATCACAGATAAGAAGATCTCTAACATTCAAGAAGTGCTTCCAGTACTTGAGCAAGTTGTACAACAAAGCAAGCCGATTTTAATCATTTCTGAAGACGTTGAAGGTGAAGCACTTGCAACATTAGTTGTGAATAAGCTTCGTGGAACGTTTAATGCAGTAGCGGTTAAAGCTCCTGGATTTGGCGATCGTCGTAAAGCTATGCTTGAAGATATTGCAACTCTAACTGGTGCTGAAGTGATTACAGAAGACTTAGGCCTAGACCTTAAGAGTGCAACAATCGATCAGTTAGGTCGCGCTTCTAAAGTTGTTGTAACGAAAGAAAACACAACAATCGTAGAAGGTGCTGGCGACTCTGAAAAGCTAGCAGCACGCGTAAACCAAATTCGCGCGCAATTAGAAGAAACAACTTCTGACTTTGATAAAGAAAAACTACAAGAACGTCTAGCAAAACTTGCAGGCGGCGTAGCAGTGATCAAAGTAGGAGCAGCTACTGAAACAGAACTTAAAGAACGTAAACTACGTATTGAAGACGCTCTAAACTCTACTCGTGCAGCAGTAGAAGAAGGTATTGTTTCTGGTGGTGGAACAGCACTAGTAAACATTTACAAGAAAGTAGCTAGCCTAGAACTTGAAGGTGACGAAGCTACTGGCCAAAATATCGTACTTCGTGCGTTAGAAGAACCAGTTCGTCAAATCGTTCAAAACGCTGGTTTAGATGGATCTATTATCGTTGAACGTCTAAAACATGAAGAAGTCGGTGTAGGCTTCAACGCAGCAACAGGCGAATGGGTAAACATGGTTGACTCTGGTATCGTTGACCCGACAAAAGTTACTCGTTCAGCACTACAAAACGCAGCATCAGTTGCGGCAATGTTCCTAACAACTGAAGCAGTTGTAGCAGACCACCCAGATGACAATGACGGCGCGCCTGACATGGGCGGCATGGGCGGCGGAATGCCGGGCATGATGTAGTTATACTATACTAGCGACTTATTTAAAGGGATTTTATCCTTTGTTTGGTCATATAAGTAACATTTAAGTAACATTTTCTGATTTAGTGTCTCGAATTGTTACTAAATAGGAAATAGACTTTTTTAGTTTACAGATGAAACAAAGATGTTTATCATATGTATATAACCCAGTACTCCATATCTACTCACTCTTGTGAGGGAGAAGAAGAAAAGCGGACTCGATTAAACGAGTTCGCTTTCTCTTTACTATGCAGCAAAAATTTTTGTGAATAGTTTTGAACGTATAATAGTGTGTAAATTTTAGTTACAAATTAGGTTTTCTATTCGTAATATAGGGAGTTGAGTAAAAAATGATGAATCCTTTCGAATCAAATTTTTTCAATTCTACTTTTAGCTTAGGTGATAAAAGGTTTAATGATAAGGAGCTAGTCCTAAGTTTACTCTTACATAATGACTCAGTTATGTTGCAATATTTAATTTTTAATTTAAATGATACTGAAGAAGTTATAATTATAGGGTTTGACTTTGAAAGAGAACAAATAATTCCCGTAGAAAAGGCCAAAATTAATGTCATTTTGCAAGAGGTTTTGAAATTTATCTCTAGCGAATACAACACGGTAAATTTCTCTATGGATATAGGAACTGAGGTTTTTGAATATTTTTCAAAGGCTAAAATTAAAAAATCTGATTTTTATTCGTATAAAAATATAACTGTACTAGCGTCTAATCAACGAAACGTTATCCCTTGTAATTGTGAGGTATATAATAATCAGATTACGTATAAACCTGTGAATTCTGTAATTTTAATGAATAGAAACGGGTTTTTATATGGTAAAGTTAAACTTGAAACTTATCAAAAAAACATCAATGAAGTAAAGAGATTGCACCTCATCGATGATTTAATTATAAGGTATAATCTTAATGAAGAGAGCATTGACACCGTGGGGAGAATTTATGAAGCAGAATCTTTAAACTCTAATACATATATGCTCACTTTAAGTTCCTTCATGCATGAATTAGTTCATACTAATGTAGGATATCACTATTCTTATGGGCTAAATATACAATCCCATGTCAATGCCATATTAAGAACAACTGGAATTGAGAAGAAACAAATTAACATTGAAGGTTTTGAGGAGACTAATTCACCTTACCTTGTAATTATTCCTATAGAAAATTTATCTATAACTAACGAAAGTTTTGGGTTAGGCGATATTAACTTTTATAACAAAGGTGAGATATTTAATAGATACAAAAGTATAAATGAATTTTACAACCAAGATTTGCATGGACATTTTGATACCTTTGCTCAAACAATTGTTGAATCAGATAATACTTTTGATGCTTATCAAGCTGCCCTTCAAAAAATTCAGAGTGCTATAGATATTATAATGTTATTTTCAAAAAATGATAGAGTTCATAATTTTTATAATTTGGGTCAAGAATTTAATAAGTGGAACCGATTAAAGATTTATCAAAATCCAAGTTGTTCAACATACTATTATGTAGAGAATATAATTGGAACTGAGAAGATATTTTCTGACTCAAAAAATAAAAGAAAAAGCAACTCCTTAGTAATTGATTCAACTTTTGATACGCTTGTAAAGGAGTTAGAATGGTTTGAAGAAAAATTATATAAAAAATTAATTGACCAACAATCACCAGTTGATACGCAATTATTTAATGCGTTAAAGTGGCTAAACAGAAGTTGGAAAGCTTCTGATATTGAAGACAAAATTATATATACAAACATTTCAATGGAGTTTTTAGTTGATAAAGTAAAGACAGATCCTTTTATACCAAAGGAGATAGTGACAGAGTTTAAACGGGAGTTAAAACAACTCTTGAAAGATAATGAATTATATGACGAAGATAATGCAAATAAAATTAAGCAGAAAAGTTTAGGGTTGTTATCTTCTCCACCGATAAAGATAAAAATACAATCTCTAATAAAACAATTAGGAGTTCCTATTACTGAGGAAGAATTTAATAAATTTTGGGAAGTTAGATCGTATAGAAACGATCTAGTGCACGGTAGGGGGGCATTTGAAATTAATAGTGAAAATGTTATATTATCAAACATAATTTTAGGTGAACTAATTTCATGCAGATTACAAAGTGAGGATGGTGTTTAAAATTAACACACTAATCGCTGCATATCAATTTGCTCGGCAAATGCATAAAAGTCCAAATGGGAAAGATTTATATAAGAGATTTTATGGTTTAAGTGAATCTTTGTCAGAGAAATCATGGTCTTTTTATAAAGATGTAATTCAAACTTGTAAGTTTAGTCATTATTATAGTTTTGGAATTGCTTATAAGAAAATTGAAGGTTATCAATCTGGAAATGGTAGTGCATATCTTAAGGATGTTTCAAAGGAACTTAGGAATAACCATAATTTACATTCCTTTATTGACGATTGTGATAAACTAGCTCAGAATCTTGAGATGTCTTATTTAGATTTAAACGGAAACTTACCTATGTTTGATAACGTAGGCATTCTAAATTCTTTTGAATTATATCGAACATGGTTAGATTTATTTTATTATCTTCATAATACAAAAATATTTTATTACTTGCACTCAAAAATAGGAAAAGAAAAGTTAAAGGAGAAGTCAATTCAGAAATTTCTTGAGCAAAGGGAAGTCTATCCTTTCTCATCTCGAAATAGAAGGTTATTAAGAAGATTGGGAAGAAGTAAACATAATCAACATGATATGTGTTTTTTAGAGTTTTTCGAAAGTACAAGAAAGAACGTACCGCAATTGATTTTTGAAACGCATTTTGGATTCCAGTTAGAAATAAAAAAAGAAGAAACGACAACTTATCGTGAAAATGAGATTGATAAGATTCGTGCATATAAAATACAGAAAAGTGGTTTATGTGGGTTAACAAAAGGAAACTTCTTAATATTATATGAAGGTGATGAAGTCCAGGATATCGGTATTGTTAAACGTAAGACTGTTATTAATATCTTAGAAAATGAAAATGCGTTATCTACTTTATCAGGAATATTATATCCGAAAACTGACCAAGAACTCTTCTTTTGCGATGTATTACAGAATTGATTAGGAAATGTCTCAACTGATGTAGTATTTCATAGGTTCTTTTGTATGTAATAAGCGAAAATTGGAGCTAGCATACAAATTAAAGAAGTAACTCAAAATTGCTGCTATATAAGAACTGTTAGTGGAGATTAAAATAAATTTGAATATGGGAGAAGAGGTTCTATAAATAACACTAAACAAAAACATATGAGGGTCTGGGTTAGTGATTAAGTAGTTAGAAATAACCTTATTTTATTGTAAAGTAAAAGAGACATTTTTATTATCATATTAATAATGTCTCTTTTTATATACTATCGGTTTAGTTTATCTCTTACACGTCTTTTTAAAGAGATAGTTATTGTTAAAAAAGCACGATGAAAAACAGCAGATATTATTTTTTTCTGTACAACCATACTGCAGACCACTACTGTTATAATTACTTGTGTTAAATAGTTTCTTTCATTAAGTTACTAAACTTTATAGAAGCTTCTTTTTGCATTTCATCAGTTACATGTAAATAAATTTGTCTAGTAGTTTGTTCATCTTGATGTCCTAGTCGATGCATGATTATTTCAAGATTTACGCCTGCTTGAGCAAGTAAAGAAGTATGAGTGTGTCTCAGGCTATGTGGGTTTAGTGTTGTTTTCAGTCCACTTATTTTTAATAGTCGTTTCATTCTATCTCGAATTCTTTTTAAAGGTAAAGGGTAACCTGGGTGTGAAGTGATATTTATAAAAATAAAATTCTCATCATGAAATGCATTTCCAAAATGAGATTTAAACATATCGAAAAATTCCTTTTGTTTATTCAGTACGTTAATGACTGTATCATCGCAGTCAATTTTTCTTACAGATGATAGAGTTTTAGGAGTGCCTAATGAGTATTCAGCTGTGTTGTTGTTAGGATTATAATAAGTTTTAGTAATGGAGATTTGTTTAGATTTAAAATCTATGTCTGACCATTTTAGTGCACATAATTCTCCTATTCTCATTCCAGTGTATGCAAGTAAAGTGAATATTTCATAATCTTGATCTAATCCATTTTCGTTAGAAGTTTTTAAGAAATTCTTTAACTCATCTTTTTCCATAAACAGTGGAAGGTCTTCCTGTTCAAGATCTGTGATAGTTTTTCTTTTCTTAGGGACAGTGCAGTTTTTTGTTGGATCTTCTCTTATTAATTTTAACTCTATAGCCTTCTTAAATATCATTCGCCCCGTTCTATGTGCACCTTCTATAGTGTTGGTGGCAAAATCCCTTTCGAATAGACTATTTAAAGCATCTTGGTATTGTTTGGATGTTACATTTTTTAATTTAAGTTTTGAAAGGTAATCCAACAATCTATTCAATTCGTGTTTTCTTACACGTACAGTATTCTCTTTTACCTGATTATTCTTTTGGTAAAGTTTTAACCATTCTTTTGAAAACTCTTCAAATGTTATATTTGATTCTTCTGTATATGAGCCTTCACTTAATTCCCTAATAAGTTTTGCGGCAGCTTCTTCAGCTAATTTTTTAGTTTTAAACCCACTCTTTTTCTTTTGTTTCCGTCTCCCCGTTTTAGGATCAATACCTATATCGATAATAAAGGCCCATTTAGCATTACATTTACATCTTCCTTCACATTTGCAATATGGTTTATGAAAGTGTCCCTTCATGCTATTTCACCTCAACATTCCTTCTAACTTGGACAACTTTACCTACAATATTAATTTCATTGGAGTTACTGAAAACTATTGGTTCAAAATAAGGATTGTTTGCAGCAGTTAGAATTATATAGTTGTCTTGATAAGTAATTCTGCGTACCATTGGGACTGACTGATAGTCCTCTACAACATAGAGCCCTTCTTCATATGCGTCAGTCATAGATTTACATACAAGCGTATCCCCTTCAAAAATATTTTCTCCTACTAAGCTGTCATCTTGGACTAAGAATGCAAATCCTTCTGAGTTTCTTAATAAATTCCTTTCTACAATAATATACTCTTTGCTTTTGTTATTACTGTTATTAACATAACTTAAGATCCTAAAGAATTTTTCTGAGTTATTAATCTCATGAAGGTTGTGCTCATTTACAGGTTTGGTTAATGTATTGAAATCTTGATTTATGTTCATTCCCAATTTATTAAGTTCTGAAATTAATTGGTTGTACAGATTTTCTTTTTTATTTGGTTCTTCTATTTGTTGAATGAATGCAAATATCTCATCGAGTGTATCGTCACTATGATTCAAAGGTAGTTTATTAGTTTCTAATATCGATAGGATTGTATCTTTTTTATTTTGTTGCCAAAGTTGTTTTAGTGCAATGATTATATTTTGATCTAAACTTTGTTCAATGTCTGCTAAAGCGTTTTTTTCTCTCCATTCAGAAGAATTATTATTATCGATTAAACCCGCATGGTTTAATAAATCTGAATATGAGACACCCTCTAGATGGTTTGCAATTGTTTTTAATGTATTTTTGTTTGGGACTCTATCACCACTTTCTGCTCTTGAAAGAGTGGCGTTACTAATCCCGGACTTTTCAGAGAATGCTCTTTGACTATTAAATCCAGACTCTTTTCTTAAATAAGCTAAATATTTCCCAAATTCTTCACTATTCATTTTTATCACCTCATAATTATTGTAACACTTTTAACAAAAGGTTATAAGTGTTAATTTTTTGTTGACTTATTTTATCAAAAAATGTAACATTTTAAATAACACTTTACAAGTGTTACAAAAATACGAAAGGGGTGAACCTTTATGAACGTAAGTGAATTACCGGAAATTTTAACAGCACAAGATATAGCAGATTATTTAATTATTTCTCGCAGAAGAGTTTATGAGTTATTTCAAATTCCAGAAGAAAAAGGAGGCATTAGGAATTTTGATATCGGTAACACCAAAAGAGTAAAAAAGGAAGATCTACTAAAATGGATTGAAATTCAGATTAATAATAAGGAACATTATGTGTCTTAAATGTCTTATTTGTTTAATCAGACAGTTACTAAGAGTGATATAGGAGATTTTAAATAAGAAAATTATTTCTTAATTAGGAGGTAGTTAAATGGATTTAAAATGGGAAAAACCAAAACCAATAGTTGTTTATAACCTACCCGAATATCCAATTGAAGTATTCCCAGCTTGGATAAAAGACACGGTTATGATGTTGTCAAGTTCGCTACATGTTCGTAAAGACATGATAGCAAATTCTGTACTAGGTGCTCTATCAGCATCTTTATTGGGCAACTACTATTTTCATTACAATGCAACTAATTGGAGTTTAGGATTAAATTTATACGTTCTTAGCGCACTATATCCAGGTGTAAAAAAGGATGCCGTACAAAAAATAATATTTAAAGTTCTACTAGATGAACAAGAACGTTTATTAAAGAAAGATCACGAAAAATTTAGTGAACTATTGTCTTTAATACACGTAAAAAAGCATAAATATGAAAAATTGATTAAACGAAAGGGAGCTGAAAACGATGGTGAGGCTGCCGAAACTCTAAAGGAAATTAAAGAGTTACAAGCCAAACTAGATCAAAAATACTTTATTATTTCTGGGGATGTTACAAACGAGAGAATGATAGAGTTAGTTAAAAATAATGGAGAGTCATTGACCGTAGCCACAGCAGAAGCGACTGAACTTATTGATCATATGCTCGGAAGATACAGTTCTGAAGGTAGTATCGATTTCATTTTGAAGGCATGGGAAGGGGCACCATATACAAAAAATCGATCTACTAGAGAGGATTTAATGCTCAAACATCCTTTAATAAATTTAAACTTGCTAACTCAACCAAGTGAACTGACGAAGTTTCATAAAATGGCTCATAGAGGGTTATTACAACGTTTTTTAATAGTGTTACCTGAGAGGTATCCCCTAAATAAAATAAATTATTCTCAAAGGGTAGATAAAAACGTAATATCTATATTTCATAACAATATAAAATACTTATATGAATTTGACTGTATCAATAAAAAGGTAATAGTTAGCGA
Source organism: Piscibacillus sp. B03 (assembly GCF_052246295.1). Classification (NCBI taxonomy): domain Bacteria; kingdom Bacillati; phylum Bacillota; class Bacilli; order Caryophanales; family Bacillaceae; genus Piscibacillus; species Piscibacillus sp. B03. Next base: position 18,980 of record NZ_JBQQCO010000026.1, read on the forward strand.
GGAAGCAGACCTTGAGTTTAATAAATTGAAAATGTACATTACAGAGCAACAATATGGAGATGTTGATCAGTTAACAGAAGAGTGGTTAGCAAAGGTATTCTCTAATTTAATTAAGGTTGTTTCTCTAATAAAATTATCTGACGTTTTAATAAACCATAAGGGTGATTCAATAACACTAGATAAAAAGGATATAAAGAAAATGAAACTGTTGTTTAATTACTATTACTCACATTTTCAACATATTAATGGAAAGTTAAATAACTCTAAAGATGTCTTGGAGAGTAAGCTTCCTTTTTTCTTTAGAAGATTGTTAGAAGTAGATTCAATTAGAGGGGAAAAAGGAGTCATCACGTTATCGGATATCACAAATTACATTAAGAAATTCAATAGGTATGAAAGGAATCAGATGCTTCAACGATTAGAAGAGCACAATATAATTCAAATCAAATCAATAGGTAAAAAAAGAGAGATTCACTTTAATCCTGAGATTAGAAAAATGCCCTTAAACAAGGCATTAAGCCTCGTTAAGGACACAAATAGATAAATATATAAGTTAATTAAATTATAGAGGAATTCACTATCTCTGTAAAGATAATTACGTGTCTAATAAAAATGAAACTTTATTAGAAATTGTAAACACTCCTCAAGCTTTAGTATATATAGGTTTTGAGGATATAGAAATGAAATTTTGTATACAAAATAAAATTTAAAAAACTAATAACAATATTGTATACAATTTTTCAATAAAAATATCCTCAATTCCTTTTATAACGAGAGGTAGTGAATTTCAAGATTGTATACAACAGGAGGGCGATATATGAAGGCACAAAAAACTTTTAAAACTAATAATAAGACGATTCCATACTATCACTTTAAATTTCAAGGTGATTTTTCACATATCTTAAAGAACAGTAAGAATAATAAAAAGTCTCATCAATTAAATATTGCTAATAAAGAAGAATTAAGAATCTATTTAATAAAAGAAGTTTATAAACAATTCGACTTCTCTAAGTATGAAGGCTCTTTCCCATGCTTTAGTAAAGCAATGATTGTAATCATTCAGTCATTTAACAGTTTAAGAAACCAAGATTTAGATAATTTTCAGTATAAAATAATTGTGGATACTATACGAAAAACAAGAATTATAGATGATGATACATGGAAAGATTGCTCTCTTATGTACTTAGGGAAGCATGACTCAAACAGTGAAATAAATACATTAATAATTCCACATGAACATTTCGTAGAATTTCTATCAAATTCAGAGAATGAAGTAATGAAGGATATTTTTGATCAACCAACAGTCATTCAGTCTGATGATGCTAAACGTAAAGAGAGTATTCACATCCAAAGAGAAACAAATTCTTTCTTTGGTATTGAAGAATAACTACATTATTAAGTATTATTTTCAACATTAATATTAATAGCACAATAGATTGTCTATTTTAATGTCGTTATTAATGTTGATATTAACATTTATGAATAGTGAAAACCGTTGAAATATAAGGGCTTTATATCTAAATGAAAAAGGTCTGAATGTATCTTTTTCAGAGAAGTGTAGGTATAGGATTGCGAAAAACAAATTTTTTTGCAACAGAATACCGAACAGGCTGTCACATAGGATACAAGTTTCAAAGGGAGGGATCATTATGGAAATATTCACGTCAGCTGATTATTTTGAAGCTATAAATAAAAAAAGACAAAAGATGTTATTGGACTTAGTTAAATTTCGTGCTGTGACTACAGATCAATTTAGAAAACGTTACTTTGATGGGAAAGGTAACTCAGTTAACAATGTACTTGGTGAACTAAGAAAAAAGGGATATATTAAAACAAGTTTATTAAAAGGAACACGAGAAGGTAGGAAAGGGCACCCGTATCATCGAATAACGAAGCACGGACTAAAAATATTACTTGATCACGGATATGAGGTTGATGAAGATGTTGAAAATCTATATTTACGACCTCAGCAATTAAAATATGTATTAACAGCAAACGATATTATGATGGAACTAGAGCCATTTGGTTGGACAACCTTAGATAGCAGAGGTGTTAAGAAAAAATATAATATGGATCGTCGTTCTAATATTCTTGGTGAGTTACAGGCACCTGATGGAAGAACATTTGGATTTTATGTGCTAGAACAAAATGCAGATGTACGTACTATCGGTCGGATTCAAGGGGAAATAAAAGAGTATCAAAATGTAATTAATGATTTTATTATATTTGCTAAAGGGGAAAGTTCATATGACAAATTCTTATTTTATGGACAAGAGAATGAAGTGGCAACAGGCTATAATATAAAGTTGATTTCTTTAAAGGTAGGTCTAGAATTATTATCACAGTTTCCATTCGAAAAGGAATATATAACATGGTTATCTGAATGTTTTAATTTTAAATACAAGGACCAACTTGAAGAAAGTGAACGACAATCTTTTAAAACCCTAATAGAATTTGAAGGGGAAGAGATGTACTTGGTAGACATGACCTATAGTGACCTATCAGTAGCAAGATCCATTAATAATTATAATATTTCAGGTTATAGATGGGAAAAGCGTCGACTACTGGTACCTTACATTTTAGATAAGTCATTTAACTTGATAGAAAAAAGTGCACAATCAATTGTTGTTCCTCGCAAGATGAGTAGTTAACGATTTATTAAAGAAAATAATCTTATTTACAAGGCTTTGTTAGTATAATATGATACAGTTAAACAATTCAATATAAGGAGCTAGGTTCTTATGTTTTTATTTAAATATAAAAAAATAAAACAATTATTTAAAAAAGTTGTAACTATCGTTATTTCTCATATCCATAGACCTAGTATCGACTTTTTAGTTAACGATTTACTGTTCAAAAAGACCAATCGAATGTAGATTGGTCTTTTTTATATCATTATTTAGATGAGGAGGTGAGGTTATGGAAACCAAAGAAGAATACATTAAAAGGTTTGAAGAATTTGAACAAAAGGGGGGCCAAGAACTTTTAAAACTTGAGGTTCAAGATTTTACTGAATTAAAGAATCTAATAAGTAAATATACTTCAAGCCAAATCAAGGTATTAAGTGCTAATCTGAGGCATAGCAAATTGATGTTAACAAGTGAAAAAAGCGATTCGGAATTACTTTTACGTTCAGAATTTATTCCGAGCCAGACATTAGTCATTGAAAGAATAGCTGTTACCCCAAAACATAGTGGTATAGGAAGTGCCATTCTAAATTGGTTAATCAATTATTCAAAGGATAAAGGGTTTGAGAGAATAATTCTTGAAAATTGCAATACAGAAGATAGTATAAATTTCGCTTTATCAAAAGGGTTTTCCAAATGCTACAATCCAATACTAGAGTGGATGCCTGGGGATCGGGAAGAGTTATTAACTGACTATCAGATTTCCATCAATTAATACTTTTAAGAAAGGTGGGATGTAAAGTGATATGGGCGTCTATAATTATTTCAATTTTAGCGATATTAATCTCATTGTATACACTGGGAATTCAGTTGAAAGGTAATAAAGAATAGTTATTATCAATTAAAGAGTGCAATTAAAGATAAACTTAATTGCGCTCTTTTTGTATGTCTTTAGATACTTGTGCCAGTCAATTGGTTAAATATGTTAAACTGGACTTAGAGTGCTAAATTTTCTTAATCTTAATTGGAGTGGAAGAAATGAGATTTTATTTAAAACTTGGAACTTCACTATTTTTATTATGTCTACTTTTCAGCTGTTCTTCTAGTACTGAAACAACTGATTCAATAGAATTAGACGAGGAAAAAATAGATGGTTCGAAAAAAGGCGCTCTAGTAAATAAAATCAATAGTAAAGATAAAGAAGTATTAAAAAATACTTTGAGGGATTACATATTTGATGAGTATATGAAAAGCCCTGATTATGGTTATGCAAAAGGAATTAATTGGGCTGAAGACGAAATATGGAGTGCAATTGAGCAATATAAGGAATTGAATAATGGCAAAGAAGGGACATTGTTTGATCAAGCTAAATACCTATCTACTAATGCACCCATTAAAGATAACTGGAAAGAATTATTTTTGAAAAATTGGAACAAGAGCCCTTATTCAACTGATAATGAAATTGAAAAAATGATAGATAAAGGTGATACAGTTTGGATATATACTGATACTGTGAAATATACAGGAGAAGAAGGTAATTATCCATTCATAATTTTAGATAAGAGAACAGGAGCTTGGCATGGATAAAGGAGGTGCTTTGAATGTCTTTAACAAGTATGTTAAAGGGTAAATCGGAGTTAGAAAAAGAACTACAACGTATACTTAGAGAAAATATTCCTTCAAAAAAACAATTTTACACTTTATCAGGTAATGCAGCTTTTTCAAATGAATATAAATATGAAGCTCCATATAAATTGACTAATTCTTATTACTCTTCTGAGTATTGCCATCTGCTAGAGCCACCCTTGCCATCATTTAGAGCCACTTCGGACACCAAATAGAGCCATGTACGACATAAAGAGAGCCACTACCTTTCGGTAGTGACCCTAACTTTAATTGTTAATACCGTACCTTTCTCTCATTGATTTATCTCCTTCAATCATTATTGTGTACGAATCATGTATAATACGGTCTAATATGGCATCTGCTAAAGTCGCTTCACCAATTCTTTCATACCATCCCTGGGAGTCAAATTGAGAACAGTAAATTGTCGAAGCTGATTGGTACCTAGATTCAACTATTTCTAGTAAATCTCTAGCTTCATGTTCTCGTAGAGAACTTAATAACCATTCATCAATAATTAGTAAATTAACCTTTTTATATGCTTTCATGACTTTTTGAAAAATACCCTCGCCACGTGCAACCGTTAATTCATCAAGAAGATCTGGAAGCCTTACATATTTAACTTTATAAAAATTTCGACAAGCTGCCATTCCAAATGCACATGCTATATAAGATTTTCCGTTTCCAGATGCACCTTTGATAATGATATTTTTTCTCTCATTTATATATTCACATGAAGCTAATCGAAGGATTTGGGCCTTGTCCAACTTACGGTCAGGATGATATTCGATATCTTCAATACATGCATGACTATATCTGAATCCAGCCCCTTTTATTAATCGATCTAGTTTGTTGTTTTTTCTTCTCGACCACTCTTTATCTACTAATATATTAAATCGTTCTTCAAATGAAAGCTCTTGATAAGATGGGTTAATTAATTGTTCGTTGTATGATTCTGCCATGGCATTCATTCTCATTTCATTCAGTTTGGTTAACGTATTTTCATTCGTCATTTCTTATTCCCCCCATAATAATCTGCACCTCTTGTGAAACCATAAGTGCTTGATTTTGTTTGACTCGGTTCATGAATCTTTTCGAATTCAGGTTTATCATGCCCAGTACTTAAAATTGTCTTTATGCTTTTTAAATTCGGCCTTGTAGAGTATTCCAAAGCTCTTCTACATGCTGATTCTAACCGTTCAACTGAGTATTTATCAGCTATTTTCAATAATGCTACACATGATTTAATTGCCTGTTTTTCAACCCTATAAGAAGAAAAAATGCTTTCGACGGTTGATAACGTGCTGGGGCCAAGAGTTTTTGCCCAGTCTAGAAAATAGGTTTTATCGTATGTGTGATATAGCTGATGATCTTTAGGCATGTGCTCCGGGATGGTTGAAAATTGCCCTTTTTTGCCATGGAGACGTCTATGTGAAGCAACGCGAAAGTGGTTATAAAACACTTCAATTACTCTATTAGTAATACGTATATCTACAACATGCTTTATATATTCATAGGGGACGGAGTAATACATTTTTTCTACATTTATGTGATAATCATATTGTACGGTAGCTTTCTTCCATGAAGCTAATTCGTATGGGGAAGCAGGTAATGGTAAGAGCGCAAACTTCTCTTCTTCCATGAATGCAGTATATCTGCTTCCTTCTCTTTTTTGAAAGGGTTTGTGATTGAACTCCTCAAGTTTCTCGTGAATGGCTTTATTGATTTCGTTTAGGGAGAAGAATTGTTGATTACGAAGAGAGGCAATGATCCAGGTTGAAATGACACCGACGGTGCCCTCAGCTGATGGTTTGTCTTTAGGATAGCGAACGCGGGCAGGCATAATGGCAGTCTGATAATGTTCAGCCATTTCTTGATAAGTGAGGTTAATGATAGGATCTGTTTTAGAGGCTTTGGAAACACCCGTTTTGAGATTGTCGGGAACAGTCATTTTACATACGCCGCCAAAGTGTTCATATGCATGAACATGGGCATGAATCCAACTTTCTGTATTCATACTTAAAAAACCTTCAACGTAGGTATACTGTGAACAAGGCAGACAAGCCACATAAATGTAGACGGGGATATCTTCTCCTGAAATTGAATCTCGGATAGTAGCTGTTTTACCAGCCCAGTCAACCTCCATAATTTCACCCGGTTTTCTTTTAATGCGCATCGTTGCTTTTGTGACTTTTACATGGTCGTTGTAAATCCTGCAGAATTGTCTATAACTATATGGGATTTCTTGATTGTCTCGACACTCTTTAGTGTATTCATCCCAAAGCAATGTTAACGTCACACCACTTTTAGACATTTCCTTATAAAGATATTCGACGTCAGGTTTCCGTCTTGGTTCATCTTGATGCTTTTCAGGGAATAGAAGATTCTGTAACTTAGAATCTGTCACATCATCTTCCAGCGGCCATGATATCCCTAGTTCATGGGCTCGCTTTAATACATCACTGATTGTGTTCCTAGAGCTGGAACAGCTTGAGGCAATACTACGATTGCTTAGCCCTTGAGCGTGTAATCGTAGTATCTCTCGATACTTGACCATAAAAAAAACCTCCTGTTATTAAAATTTACACAATATTGTGCAACCTTAATTATACAGTAGGTGGCTCTGTCATGGCAGAAGTGGCTCTATTTCATGGCAAGGATGGCTCTAAAATATGGCATAAGTGGCACTTTGCAATGGCAATATTCACTCTTCTGTAGTAGGAACAGCTTTTGATTATATTGCTAGATTTTTAATAGCTAAAAAAGTAAATAAAATAGATGATGTTCAAAAAAGAATTGTAGCTATTAATGGGTTGAAGATTTTAGAGAAATTCACAAACAAAAAAACTTTTATTTCTATTAACAAAAAATACAAAAAAAGTGTAAAGACAATAGATAAATACTTGAACTCAAAGAATCAACCTTTCTCTAAATTAATACCAAGCACAACTTTTCTAGCAAGATTAGAGCATATTTATAGAAGTGGAATGCCTCCTAGAGATATCAATAGTTCCTTGTTAGAAGAAGAACCCCAAGAAATCATTGACGATCTATATGTCTTAACTGAAACATTTATAGAAAGGTTCTTAAAACAACAAGTAGATTCTAATAGTGACGTAATATTTAACCCACATTTCGGCATTGGATCCCAAATATGTGGAGGTGCTGATTCAGACGTATTTATAGATGGGGTACTGTATGATTTTAAGTCTTCTAAACATCTGGGGTATAAATGGCAAGATGTTGCTCAGTTATTTGGCTATTATATTCTATACCGTGTTTCTTTAAATCAAAAAGATTTGAGTTCTATGTTAATTGGTAAGGATATAAAAAAACTTGCATTTTACAAGGCTAGATATGGAGAGGTTGAGTACATAGATATGGATGCATATAACGAAAATGAATTGAAGTTAATCACGCAAAAGATAGAAAATCTATTTGAAACTCAATTGTTATTAATGAACAGCAGAAACGAATTCTTAAAGTTAAATAATGAAGTTAAATTAGAAAAGAAAGATAATAGATGGTTAACTAAGTTTCTAATATTTCTTTTTCTTCCTATTCTTATTACGGTAATGTGGGTGTATTAATACAATTTTTAATTAAATTATTCAGAAGTTCATTTGGTGCTATTTTGTATACTTAAAGAACTTCTTTGGTTTTTAATAGCATGTTTGGCTTATATTTTTAGCAGTTATTTCTTTTTTTTAAATTTAATTTGCGTACTGATAGATGTTCCTGTTCTATTTTATATGAAAGATATTATCTAAAACATCATTTCACTTCATCGTTTAGTCACCTAAAAAATACCCTGATATTGCATCTCTATAATACCTTTCGTATAAAATATTATGAAATAGTCATTTTAAAAATTAAAATTCAATATTCGAGGTGTAAACTTCACTTGACGTAAAGTGCACTTGACGTAAAGTACACTTGACGTAAAGTTTACTTTACTATATAATGATAAAAAATAGGTGGTGGTGTAATGGAAAACAAAATTCCTGAATATAGAAAAAAGTTTAATTTATCTCAAGATAAATTAGCAGAAATTTTAGGTGTATCAAGGCAAACAATTATATCAATTGAAAAAGGGAGGTATAATCCTTCTTTACCTTTAGCAATGTTAATTGCTGAATTATTTAAAACAAATGTTGAGAATATTTTTAGTTTAGATAAAGATGATATTAATAAATAATTTTAGGAGGATTTATTATGAATGAAAGGAAATTGTTTTATTTATTTGGTTTTATAATGTTTTTGATTTTTTCTGCTAATCTAATTTTGATGTTACAAAATAAAGATTTTTCACTCAGTGTTTTAGTATGGTTAGGGTTATCATATATGTTTTTTGTAATAGGATATATTCAACCGCAAACACTGAATAATGATGAAAGATCTAAATATATAAAACGGAAAACGTTGAGCGATTCTATGATTATTGTAATAATTTTAATCTTAATACTAACTATGCTGACCCAAATAACAAATTTTAGTTTTAGTTTAGTAGAGTCCTTAACATTATTTGTATTTTTAAGTACTTTTACTATCTTTACGATGTGGATTGTTAATGTAAAAAGAAATTAAGAAAGGGTGAAAATATGGAAATCAATAATATAATTTTTATTGTAGTTTTTTGGTTTTTTCTTTTAATAACTTACCTATTGCTAAGAGGTGATTTAGATGAAAACAAACGTTTGACCAAGAAAGGATATAGAAAATTTGCGTTAATTTTGATTTTAGGAAGTATAATATTTCTTTCTATTATGAAGGTGGTTAATGCTTATATTTAAATGATTAAAACTTTTGATATAAACTATCAAAAGTTTTTTTTAAAATAAAAGTGTTGACAAAAAATTCTAAAAAATATAATATTAATATGAAATAAGTGAAAAAATTACAAATTAGGTGATAAATGGTGAAAAAAAGGATTGTAATTTTAATTGCTTTAATTTTAATTATTAGCATCTCTTTATACACGATCAACAGCTTGGAAGAAAATAACAACTATGAAGAGTTAACTATTGAGGAGTTTAAAACTCAAGTTAATGAAAGCGAGGAACTTATAATTTATGTTTACTCTCCAAAATGTGCAGCTTGTAAAGCATTACAACCCAAGTTGGATAAAGTAATAAAGAAATACAATATTAGTGTTAAGGGTTTAAATATCGATAAATACATAGGTAGTCAATTTTTATCAGAAGAAAACATTAAATATACTCCTACATTATTACACTATAAAAATGGGGAGAAGGTTAATAAGCTAATTGGTAATGTATCAACAGACAAACTTAACAACTTTTTTGGTAAGGGTATTCAATCAAATGGATATTAAATTAATACTCAGTTTTTTAATATCACTTGTAGCCTCATTAGGTAGTTTATATTTTAGTGAAGTTATGGGGTATATTCCATGTGAATTATGTTGGTATCAACGTATTTTAATGTATCCTTTAGTTTTTTTATTAGGGATTGCTTTTATTAAAGGAGATAAAGGAATTAAGGTTTATGTTTTGCCTTTTGTCTTCTTAGGATTAATACTAAGTGCTTATCATTACATAACACAGAGGATTTCAGTCAATAAACTTACCTCATGCTTTATTGGAGGAAACTGTAACAATATGTATATTGATGTTTTTGGCTTTATTACTATTCCATTTTTATCTTTTATTGCTTTTACTAGTTTGTCTATGTTATTAATATCAATTAAAAATTGATATTTAATAAAAAATAAAAAGAGGGGGGGCAAAATACTTACAGCATGAATTACTCCAAAATATAAATGGAGGGATTATTAAAATGAAAAAAATATTGTTAATTGTAATGACTATGATGTTGGCATTTACTTTTGGCTTTGAACCAATTGGAAAGTCCAAAGCTATGTCTGAAGCACAACTAGGTTTTGAAAAACTTGCAGATCAAGTAGAATTGATGCAAGAACATACAACTGAGTTAGATGAACAACAACTTAAAAACTTAAAAAAAGACATTAGAAAATCTATTGTTAATAATGAAATTGATATAAATTCGAAGTTAGGGGATCTAGATTTCAAAAATATAGTAGGCTATCAATTCGATGAAACTCAAGAAAATAATATAAATGTTGTAATCCCTTTTAAAAATAAAGGTGAAAACAAATCTATTGAAAATTTAAATATTGCCTTAAATAAGGACCTTGAAGTGATAGAGTATTCTGAGTTACTTGTAGAAGAAACAGATAATACTTTAACCAGTCATGTCTATATAGATGGTGAAAAGGTAGGAGAAACAACTGTTACTAAATCAGACAGTAGCGAAGGTGATTTCAGCACTCAAGGATATATGGATAGAGTTGTGGATTGTTTAGAGGGTTATGGTATTAACCCAGATACAGCATTGTTATTGGCACAAACATGTCTAACAATTTGTACTTTCACTTTAGGCGCAGGGTGTTTAATTTGTGCTGGTGCAGTAACTGCGGGTGGAGGAACCGCAATGGCTTGGTGTTTAGGATCATCAGTTTAATTAATTAAAAAATCAACGGTTTAAAGCCGTTGATTTTTTTATATAATAACAATTAAACCAAAATTTTATCTGTTGATGGTTATAGTAATCTGTATATAGAGTAGTATGCATATTTTGTTTTGATAGTGAGCTTATTTAATGTTTTCACTAATTAATAATAACTTATCTACTTCGTTTAATTTCACCAGCCCCAAATATACGACAATCGAAAATCCTAAAATTTTCCCTATTTTACCCCTGTTTTTCTATTATTTTATGAATATTAAATTCAATCAAGAAAACGACTTGATATCTTATTGGAATTTAAGCCATTATTTAATTTTAAACATATGTTATGATTCAGTTTAAAAAAGTTTAATATTGCAATAGAAGAAATGGTATCAAAACTTTTAAGTTATGACACTTATTGTGAAAATAGAATATCATAAATCGACTTATATTCATTTACTTTATTCACATTATTTCACATTGTTAAACAAATGTAATTAAACTTAGGCAAGTACTTAGTCGGCTTATACGTAAGGAAACGGTTAAAGGAATTACTACCATTTTAGATAGCCTTGAGCAACAATGCAAAAAAAATCTTATTGTATCGGTGTACTAGAACCTTTGCCTAAGCAAAACGCAACTGAAGATTTTAAAGAAGTTCAAGAGTTTTCGATGGAGCTTTTTCATAGTTAATCGGTGCCTCTTATAATTAAAAAGTCTCTATTAAATTTTAAAGCACATAAAAAGGATGTTAATTTAAGAAGGTTTAACACCCTTTTTGTCGAAATAATTGTTGAAGAGTAATATTTTGTAAGAAATCTATTGTTTTTTTAGTATAAGTTGTCCGGTAGGTGATTAGGCATGAAGTCACTAAAGAAAGAAATTAATGTTTTGATAGAAGAAAAAGAACCTAATTATTTTAAAGAAACATATGTATTTAATCTAAAAGGAAAGTTACATAACCCAAAAACTGGAACAATTCTAACATTAATGATATTACTGGGAATATGTTTGGTAATTATTTCAGTATTTTTTCTATTTAATATTCCAGTAAGGCAAATTGAATACAATGTATGGCAAACCTATGTTAACACAGTATTAACTGCACATGGTGGAATATTAGCTATTAGTATTACCTTATTTGTATTTATGATTCAAAGTGCTGGAACAACAAAAAGGGAAAAAGTATTGATTTTAAAAGAGTTTACTAATGATAACTTTTTATTTCCAACTATATATTGGGGTCTTTATGGATTTTTATTGTGGTTAATAATAACTACATTTGCAACCACTCCTCCTATAGTCGATTCTTACATGTATCAGTTTTTAGCGGCATTGATAGTTGTTGCGTTACTTAATACAATCTCCACGGTTGTATTAATTGTTATTCTATATTCAAAGGTTTTGCTCCCATACAATGATGAATGGTTGAGTAATACCCAAACTAGGCTTTTAGAAAAAGAAGGAATAAAAGCCTTTTACTATTTTCTTTCACAAGAATTAGGCAATCATACACTGAGGAAGTTTGAACAAGAAAATAGTAATTTTTCAAGGGTTAAACCAAAAGAAACTGTAGAAAAGTTATTTTCAAAAAAAATGGGCAAATAACAGATGTTAAATTAGAAAAATTACGAAAAGCATTGTTAGACTTACCTAAAAATATAAAAATATTTTTTCCATATAGTTTTGAAGCAGTATTACCAAATAATGAGCCTATAGTTTGGTTAAATAGTGAAGTAACAAATAAACAACGAAGGCAGATTTTACGGTGCTTTACAATAAGAAATAAGAAAAATGAATCTAAGCTTGATTTTATATTAGATGTAATTGACGAAGATTTACACCATGCAATTAAAAACCATTCATTAATAGAATTCGGCAATTTTTTAAAACAATACACTGAACAATTAACAAAACATCTGACACTTCATAAAGAATTTCATATAGAGTCATTTTTAGCAATTGCACCTAAAGATAAAATAGAAAGAAGAGTTTATCGTTCATTCGATGTAATGCAGCAAACATATGATCTCGATCTATATTATGAATCTGGTAAGAAAATCTACTCACTAATGAAACAAAATGACAAAGAAATGTTTGAATATGGTTTGAGATTATGTCGTTACATGTATCGACCTATTCAATTAAAAGGCACTTCAGAAAATATTGAAAGATACGTTTTTGATAGATGTCTTATCTATCCTTTTGAGATCTTGTTTTTTTCAGATGTGGATCATGAGCAGATTGATTCATATACTGATATTATAGTCGATCACTACACAGCAATTTTCCAGGAGGAAATTCAAAAAGGTAATGAAAGAAATATCCTAAGTTTGTTTAAAGCATTGAATAAATTAATTAAACGTTATTGTCCTAATGATAGTCAAAAATTAAACGTTTCTTTATTTCTATGGTTAGCAATGACGTTTAAGGCATATGAAGAAACTGGAGCATTAAAGAAACAATCTTTTATTAAATATACCGATTACGTTTTGAATAAATTAGGTAATCGTAATACATTATTAAAAACAGTATCATTTATTTTTGATAATCCTGAAATCATTGATCATTGGTTTGATTCAAATCTGTCTCCAAAAGATGATTTGGTTCACATCGGTGTGGAGACAATGGATTTTAGTGGTTATTTATATATTTTAAAAACTTTCAAGTATTCGGGATTAAAATTAGAAGGTGACTATTCGGGTGATATTAAACAAATTAAAGAGATAATAAATCAATTAAACGCTCATAAAGATAAGTTCGACGAACTCTTTGATGATAACGCTTCAAATTATGGATTAGAGGATTCCAGTAAATTCGATGAATTCAGTATATTTATTGACCATCTAATAGAAAAATTACAACTTAAATTGAATGAGGAAATTATTGAGAAACCTATTCAAGATGGAAAAATCAAAAAGATTAAGAAGGCGTTGAACGATAGTTTCAAGGAAGTTTTTGTTAGAAATTTGTTTCTAGAATACGGAAAATATGAGGAATTTTTAATTGATAATACAGAGGATTTAAATTGCCGTTCTTTTCAAATTGACAAACGTATTCTTAATGAAGAAGAACATTATAAAGTAGATTGGGATCATCAATTCATGGGAGTCAATAAGCAGTTCTTTGAAAAACTCACTAAAAAATGTAAAAAGATTGATATTTCTGATTATAAAACTTTCTCAGAGTTTCTTGAGTTATTAATATCACAAGTGACACAACCGAAATTGATTTTTATTCCTGATGGATTTTATCTTTACAAATACAAAAATACTGCAAAATTGCAAGTTTTAAATGATTCAAAGGGTATAATTGTTGGCTCTTATGACGGTATTCCAATTATAGAAATGTACGAATACTTTGAAGGTAATGAAATAATAGTAACAGATAGTATTGGAAGTTGGAATCAAGGAGTTTTCATGGGAGCTGATACTTATATTGATGTGGATATAGTCCACTCTAAAACTGAAATTGATAACTTATCTAGTGAGATTTCCAGAGCTATCAAAAATGACAATAAAGTTGCAATTAAAGAACTAAATAGGAAAATAAGGTGTAATCAATTGCAAGTTAGAATGGATGTAAAATATAAATACAATATCCATTTAACTAATGTTACAGGGGTAAAGGCCCAATTTGATGAAGTATAATAAAAATATATGGATTTAAATTCCAATCTTTCTTCATAACTAGATAGAAATAAGTAAGGTGATGAACAAATATTTAAGGAGATAATTCATGTTCATTCTAATGTAGGCGATTGAGTATTACTTAAAACTAATATTATCTAAGCTATGAAGAAGGAAATATTGAGTAAAAATTACCATTGCCTACTAGGTTATTTATTTTTTACTCATAATTGACTATCAATAAAATAAATTACATTTAATTAGTTAATTTTCACATATCATAATAGTTATTTTATCAGGCTTTTTAAATGTATTAAATTTAGTGCAATTAGTGAAAGAACATAGAATTATATGATAATGCAAACTAGTATATTAAATTCTCCACTTTGTTTTTTGGGAGGTAATTATTTTTATTGACAAAAATTTTATGAAAGATATTTTTATCTCCGCTGGAATTTCAAGAGAACATTTAGATTTCCTTGAAGAGGAGTGTTTAGAATCACCAGAAAGGTATTATAAAACATATTCACAGATAAATAATTCAGAAGAAATGCAGTTAGTTCCAACGGATTTAATAAAAGGTATTGATACTATGAGGTCCAAATCGAGAAAATCATGGTTTTATAATTTGATAAATGCAGATGAATGTAATTTTAGAATTAGCACGATAAAAGAATTTCTATCCAAAATTACACCAACTGATCTAGAAAATTTTCGTGAATCATTTAAGAATGAAAAATATTCAGGAGACAATCTAAGGTTTGTTTATTTTGAAGATGAAGGTAAATATTTTGCAGTTTCTGGAGGGAGTCACAGAACGCTGTTTGCTAAGTTAGTAAATGCTCCATATGTATATGCGAAAGTTACAAGATATAAACTTAACCAACTAAAAACAAAAAACTTTAATGATATTAACCAATTAACTAATGAACTGAAAAGTTTAGTGCAAGAATTAGGTTTGAATTGTACACAGAAAGAATGTTATACACACAAAAGTTATTGTTTAATTAACTACAAAACGATCCCATTATTAAGGTTTGAAAATAAAAGAATATTAGATTTTGCGAACCAAGGCAGGGTGAATGAACTGTATAATATTATTGAAAAACAAATAGATTATTTAAAATTACTAAAAAATAAACATGAGTATTACTCAAGATCTCCAAAATTGATATCAAAAATTATATTCTTAAAAGACAATATTTTTATTGATAATAAAGTAATAAATGATTTAGACAGAATGTATAAGGCGGGAGTGTCAATAATTTTGTGTAAATGACACTAAACCCTTTTGTAAGAATTAAGCTAGTTATTTATTATAAACGACCTTGCAGGTCGGACTGTGACTTTCTTCTTCAGTTACTAACCCCATAGCTGG
>NZ_JBQQCO010000027.1:0-33253 GCF_052246295.1 Piscibacillus sp. B03
CTCCATAAAAGTAGTTTGATTGGCTAAATAGTTTAAGGTTTTTCATCTGCCAATCCAGATGAAAAACTAGAATTGACTACAGGCTATTTTGTTTAGTTTTCAAGGTTCAAATGATGTCGCCTCAAAACAGCGACTTTATTAATATAACAACTTTTAAAGTAAGTGTCAATAACTTTATTAATTCGTTATTAACTGTTGTTTTTTGTGTCGTGTTCTCTTAACGCGACGATTAATAATTTAACACGGTTTAAGAACTTTGACAATAGATTTTAACTCGATTTTCAAAGTAAGTTTATTCAGAAAGTTACCTCACCTTAATAAATCAACTTCCTCCGTCTACCTATCATGACTCTACTAACTAAAAAACTGCTTGCTACACCTATCAGTTAGGATGTAACAAGCAGTATTCTCTATACATATTATTTGTTTCTCATTTGAGGAAATAATAGTACATCGCGAATTGATGCTGAGTTAGTTAATAACATTACTAGACGATCAATACCAATTCCTAATCCACCAGTTGGAGGAAGACCGTACTCTAATGCTTCTAGGAAGTCTTCATCCATTAAGTGCGCTTCATCGTTACCTTCTTCACGCTCTTTCACTTGAGCTTCAAAACGCTCGCGTTGGTCAATTGGATCATTTAACTCAGAGAACGCATTCGCGTGCTCGCGTCCAACGATGAACAATTCAAAGCGGTCAGTGAAGCGAGGGTCCTCTTCGTTCTTTTTAGCTAAAGGAGAAATTGCTACAGGGTGACCATATACAAATGTAGGTTGTACTAATGTATCTTCTACTTTTTGCTCAAAGAACTCATTAACAATATGACCATACGTCATATTATCATCTACATCTATTCCTTGTTCTTTCGCTAAAGCATGTGCTTCTTCATCCGTCATCTCAGCCCAGAAATCCACACCTGTCACTTCTTTAATAGCATCTACCATATGCCATCTCTTCCATTGAGGAGCTAAATCAACCTCAACATCACTGTATTGGACTTTGGTTGTCCCTAATACTTCTTCAGCAATATGAGCTACTAGATTTTCTGTTAGATCCATAATGTCATGATAATCCGCATAAGCTTCATATAGTTCAATCATCGTAAACTCTGGGTTGTGTCGAGTGGATACACCTTCATTACGGAATACACGTCCGATTTCATATACTTTTTCAAGACCACCAACAATAAGACGCTTTAAGTGGAGTTCTATTGCAATACGCATATATAATGGTATATCTAATGCGTTATGGTGTGTAACAAACGGTCGTGCCGATGCACCACCTGGAATTGCATGCATCATTGGCGTTTCTACTTCTAAGAAACCTTTGTTATCTAAATAACGACGCATCGATTGAATAATCTTACTACGTAGAATAAATGTCTCGCGACTTTCTAAGTTTGTAATTAAATCAAGATAACGTTGACGATAGCGTTGCTCAACATCTTTTAGCCCGTGGAATTTCTCTGGTAACGGGCGTAGAGATTTTGTTAAGAAAAAGAACTCGTCAGCCTTAACTGATAACTCTCCAACTTTAGTTTTGAACATAACACCTTTAATACCAACAATGTCGCCTAGGTCTGCTTGTTTAAAGACATCATATGCTTCTTCACCAATACGATCTTTACGAACATAAATTTGGATTTGCCCTTGTAAGTCCTGAATATGAGCAAAACCCGCTTTACCTTTGCCGCGCTTTGTCATAATGCGTCCAGCAATCGTTACCGGAATCTCTTTTTCTTCTAATTCTTCTTTTGTGTACTGATCAAATGATTCTTTTAATTCATTAGATAAATGCGTACGTTCGAACTTGTCACCAAATACATTAACTCCTGATTCTTGCAAGGCACGTAACTTTTCAATACGTGTCTGCATTTGATCATTAATTTCTTCTGACACCAAACTCACCTCAAATTATAAAATTGTTCCATATACTTAAGAAACTTTAGACCTAACATACTCATCTAAAAATTCTTGCTTAGCTTTTAACATTCGTACTCATTAATACGTTTTATAACTTTACCATTACCATTTAAGCCTTTCAAGTACCAAGAAGCGTGTTTGCGCATTTCTGATACGTTCACCATTATTTTTATAAATCTTTATAAAAACGTACCCCTTCAAGGTCTTCATCAGGTAATTGGTTAATTAACTCTTTAACAGATTGATCACTAACTTCTATATTGGGTGCGATTTTCTGAAGTGGAATTAATACAAATGCACGTTCATGCATTCTCGGATGTGGAATTGTTAATCTCTCAGTATTTAATGTTATATTATTGAACAATAAAACATCTAAGTCAATCGACCTTGGCCCAAAACGGATGGTTCTTTTTCTACCAAGTTGTTGTTCAATGTCTTGGCAAGCTACTAATAAAGCATCAGGCGTTAGGTCCGTCTCAATATGAACCACCATATTAAGGAAGTCAGCTTGATCGGTATATCCAACAGGTTCGGTCTCGTATACAGGAGATTTCTCAATCAAGCTAATCTCTATATGGTCTTCTAATGATTGAATAGCTTGTCTTAAATGGTCTTCTCTCGGTTCGATATTCGTACCCAATGCAACAAAAGCATTAGACATAATCTTGGCGCTCCCGATATATTTCAATTCCCACCGACTTATAGTAACCAGGTATTGGAGGACCTGGCTTATCAATATATACCTTAACAGCGTCTAGCTTTTTAAAAGCCTCAAATAATGTCTGAGCTACTTCCTCAGCCACAGTTTCTACTAGATCTCTCGCTTCACTTTCAACTACTTTTTGAACAACTTGATAAACCTGGCCGTAGTCAATACTGTCATTCATATTATCTGATCGACCTGATGGTTTTAAATCCGTTATTAACTCTAAATCCACAGTAAAGCGTTGACCGAGCTTATTTTCTTCTGGAAACAAACCGTGATAACCATAAAACATCAAACCATTTAGTAAGATTTTATCCATGAATGAACTCTCCTTTTCCAACCATGGCATCCATCATTTTTGTTGCTCGTGATACTTCTTTCACATCATGGACACGTACAAATTCACACCCCTGCTGTACTCCGTAGCATACAGTTGCAATTGTTCCTTCTAGTCGTTCTTCAACAGGTAAATCAAGCGTTTTCCCAATCATAGACTTTCGAGAAGTTCCTAAGAGTAATGGGTAACCTAATGTACGTAATTCATGTAGTCTACGCATAACTAATAAGTTTTGCTCAAGTGTTTTTCCGAAACCCACTCCCGGATCTAAAATGATTTTGTCATCGGAAACACCATGTTTATGAGCAATATTAATACTTTCCGATAGACTTCTTTTCATATCTTCAATAACATCATCATACTTAGGTTCTTCTTGGTTGTGCATCAAGATAATAGGGGCGTTATGTTCCTTAGCAACTGAAGTAATATCAGGGTCATGCTTAGCACCCCACACATCATTAATTATATGTGCTCCAGCCTTTAAAGCTGCATCAGCTGTTTTAGCTTTAAAAGTATCAATGGATAATGGAACCTTTACTTCTTCAGAAAGTTGCTCAATGACTGGAACAACTCGGTTAATTTCCTCATCTGCACTAACAGGTTTATGACCTGGCCTTGTAGATTCGCCACCGATGTCGATAATCTTAGCCCCGTCGTCAACCATCTGATTAGCGTGTTCTAAAGCCCGCGATTCTGTATTAAACTTGCCCCCATCGGAAAAAGAATCTGGCGTAACATTCAATATTCCCATAACGACCGTTTCTTGATCAAAATTAAAGGCCATCTCGTCCTTTATAAAAAACTTTCGCATACTTAACCCGCCTATCCCTTTAATTGTTCAAGCTCTTCTACAGATAAATGATATTGTTCATGGCAGAACTGACAAGTGGCTTCTGCCCCACCATCTTCTTCAATCATTTGATCTATTTCATCATTGCCTAAACTTGAGATTGCATTTTCAATTCGTTCTTTTGAACATTGACACTTAAAACGAACATCCTGTTTGCTAAGAAGGTTCCAATTACCATCTTCAAAGAATTCGTTCAAGATATCCTCTGGTGAATAACCGTCACGAATAAGCGTTGAGATAGGTCGAATTTCTGACACTCTTTTTTCAACCTTTTTAACCGTTAATTCATCAGCATCTGGCATCATTTGAATAATAAAACCGCCTGCAGCTAAAATTGATAAGTCTGGGTTTACTAAAACACCAGCACCCACCGCAGAAGGCACCTGCTCAGATGAAGCAAAATAATACGTGAAATCTTCACTCACTTCACCAGAAACGAGTGGCACCGAACCAGTAAAGTTATTTTTTAAGCCTAAGTCTTTTACAACACTTAGCGTTCCATTTGTTCCTACTGCTCTTCTGACATCTAGTTTACCTTGATCATTTAAGTCAAAATTCACATGTGGATTTTTAACATAACCACGGACGTCACCATTCGCGTTACTATCTGCAATCAAGTACCCAATAGGCCCGTCTGCTTCTATTTTAGTTGTTAATTTATCATCACCTTTTAACATAAAACCCATCATTGCTGAGATCGTCATGGTACGACCTAAAGCAGCAGATGCTGCAGGCCATGTATCTTGTCTCCTGCACGCTTCATGCACAGTATCAGTAGAACGTATAGCAAACGCGCGTACTTGACCGTCAAAAGCTGTAGCACGAATCATATAATCACTCATGTTGTCCACCCTTTTCATTCTTATTAATACAGTAGATTTCGTATAAACCTTTCAGCGTTAAAGCCGAATCAACGTAATCAATGGTTTTTGAACCTTTCGCGATTAACTTTGATAATCCACCTGTTGCAACAACTGTCGGCTTTTGATTTGCTCTAGCTTTCATTCTGCCAACAACCTCATCAACTTGTCCTACGTAACCGTAGTATATTCCAGATTGCATCGCTTCTACTGTTGATTGACCAACAACATCCTCAGGTCGACTAATTTCAATTCGAGGCAACTTAGCAGCTTTGGCATATAATGCCTCTGTAGAAATTGAAATTCCAGGCGCAATGGCTCCACCTTCATATTCTTCTTCTTCATTGACATAACAATATGTTGTCGCCGTTCCAAAATCAATAATCACTAAAGGAGCACCATATTCCTTAATTGCACCAACAGCATTAACAATACGATCCGCTCCAATTTCCCCTGGGTTAGGGTATTTCATCTTCAAACAAGAATCTACTTTGTTAGATCCTACGACTAGAGGATCTAAATGGAAGTATCTTTCACACATCTTCTGAAGAGAAAACATGATTGGTGGTACGACGGATGAAATGATGACGCCATCAAAATCATCAAACGTTAGCCCATTATGATGGAGTAACGATTTAACTTGCATGGCATACTCATCTTCAGTTTTATGACGATTAGTTGCGATCCGCCATTGATATTTTAGTGTGCCATGATCAAAGACACCTAATACTGTATTCGTATTTCCCACATCTAAAACAAATATCATCTCGACAGCCCTTTTCTATATAAAATAAAACCATCGTGAAAAACTAAGCCTTTACACCATCAGAAGTACAACGGTGGCCGTCTTTCACACCTTCTTATAAAGTTTAAAATTTTATAGTTTGCCACGTAAATCATAACATAAATCACTCAGAGTGTGGATTAGAAAGTACTGAAGGTTTAGTACTAAGAAAAGCGCAAGCGCTCGTTTAACACTTCCTTAATCTATAAAACAAACCCGAACTTCGGGTTTGTTTACAACCTAAAGTTCGGGTCCATCATTTTATTACTCTTTTTTATAATCATCTTCGTCAGTCTCAACATTCTCTTCTTTCTTTTGAATGTTGACTTTGACGTCTTGTTGAGCGTTATCCTGTTTAGGCTCCTCAGATGTTTCTTTAGCTGATGAAGTCTCCTCTTCAACGTCAACGTCTTTTGACTCCTCGTCAGTTGTTGCAGACGTTTCGTCATCTTCAGTCTTCTCTGGTAAGACACCATCATAGAATAAGCCGTTAATCTGAGCAGCATCTAATGTTTCTACTTCTAGTAATGTCTTCGCAATCAATTCTAACTGTTCCTTATTCTCAGTTAAAATCTCTTTAGCGCGCTCATAACAAGACTTAATAATGGATTGAATTTCTTGATCGATTTCATACGCAATTTGATCACTGTAATTAGGATCGTTTTGAATGTCGCGACCTAAGAACACTTGACCACCTGTATTACCAAATTGAAGTGGTCCAAGCTTGTCACTCATACCGAACTCAGTGACCATTTTACGCGCAATACCAGTTGCACGTTGGAAGTCATTGTGTGCACCTGTACTCACTTCGCCGAAGATAATCTCTTCAGCTACACGACCACCGAGTAAACCGGTAATCTTATCAAGTAATTCCGGTTTTGTCTGGAAGTAACGGTCTTCTTTAGGAAGCATAACCGCATAACCACCAGCTTGACCACGTGGTACAATGGTTACTTTGTGCACCATGTCTGCTTCATCTAGAACAACACCAATAACGGTGTGTCCACTTTCGTGATAGGCAACAATATTTTTCTCTTTTTCAGAGATTACCTTACTCTTCTTAGCTGGACCTGCAATAACACGATCGATTGCTTCATCAACGTGTCTCATTGAAATCTTATTAACGTCATCACGCGCAGCAACTAAGGCAGCTTCGTTTAATAAGTTTTCAAGATCCGCACCAGAGAAACCTGGTGTACGCATCGCAATTGTTTTAAGATCAACCGATTCATCTAACGGTTTGTTTTTCGCATGTACGGCTAATACTTCTTTACGACCTTTTACATCAGGCGCGTTAACTGTAATTTGACGGTCAAAACGTCCTGGACGTAATAACGCAGGGTCTAAAATATCAGGGCGGTTAGTTGCGGCAATCATGATAATACCTTCATTAACACCGAAACCGTCCATTTCAACTAGTAACTGGTTAAGCGTTTGTTCACGCTCATCGTGACCGCCACCAACACCAGCGCCACGCTGACGACCAACGGCATCGATCTCATCAATAAAGACGATACACGGTGCATTTTTCTTCGCGTTTTCGAATAAGTCACGAACACGTGATGCACCGACACCGACAAACATCTCAACGAAATCAGAACCACTGATTGAGAAGAATGGCACGCCTGCTTCACCAGCTACGGCTTTTGCTAATAACGTCTTACCTGTACCAGGAGGACCTACTAGTAGTATACCTTTAGGGATTCTTGCTCCTAGTTCAGTAAATTTACGTGGATCTTTTAAGAAGTCAACAACTTCTACTAGCTCTTGCTTCTCTTCATCCGCGCCAGCCACATCTGGGAACTTCGTTTTCTTTTTATCCTCTGTATACATCTTCGCCTTACTCTTACCAAAGTTCATCATTCGGCCACCGCCGCCTTGCATCTGGCCAAGTAAGAAGAAGAATAAGATGAATAGAATAATAAACGGTATTAACGTTGTAAAGAAACGCGCCCAAGCACTAGGTTCTTCAGCTTTAACCGTTGAGAACTCACTGACTTGTTCTTCAGCAGTACTCACGACTTCGCTGACAATTTGTTCATTTGCAGGAAATTCAGCAGTGAAGCTGCTTCCTCCTGACAATTCACCTCGAGCTTCGTATGCTTCATTTGTATATTGAATGGTCAATTCACTAATTTCACCATTAGATAATGCATTTCTAAATTCTTTATAATTTAGCTGTTCCGTATCAGGGTTCGGGTTATTTAACATCCCGATGATCGCAATTAGAACTAAAAATATAATAAAGAAAAAGAATGTATTTCGGAACACTCGGTTCATTACGTACCTCCTCCTAAGCGACAAAACTAAACTTATACTATCATAATAAATTTAAGTACCTCAACTAATAGCACCTTGAACTTTTCATGACAAATCGAACAAGGACCATAGTTCAATTTATGAATAAATTTCTGGCTTTAATACTCCGATATAAGGAAGGTTACGATATTTTTCTTGATAATCTAACCCGTACCCTACAACAAAGGCATCTGGTACTTCAAAACCTACTAAATCTGCTTTTACGTCTGATTGTCTTCCAGATGGTTTATCAAGTAGTGTGACAATCGTGATGGAATTTGCTTGGCGATATTTAAAGAGATCAACTAAGTAACTTAATGTTAAGCCGCTATCAATAATATCTTCAATAATTAATAAGTCTCGACCTTTAACTTGAGTATTTAAATCCTTGATAATCTTTACTTCGCCAGTGGACTTCATTCCACCTTCATAACTTGAAACATCCATAAAATCCATTTCAATATGAGTGTCCACACGTTTTAACAAGTCACTCATAAAAGGCATCGCACCTTTTAGAACCCCAATTGCTAAAGGGAACTTACCATCAAAGCGTTCAGTTATAACAGATGCTAGTTCTTTAGTCTTCTTTTGGATGTCTTCTTCAGAAATTAAGACTTCTTTAATCTCATCGTGCATGGAGATCCCCCTAATCATTTATGAAAAGTTATTTGGATTAAATTCTGACCGCTATCTTTTGAAATATGGCTCTTACAAATAAATGGTATCCAGATGACCTCATTATTCGTTTCAACAATCGGCCATTCATCTCTTAAATATTTAGGTATTTTATGGTCAATAAAAATATCCTTTACTTTCTTATGCCCATTCATTCCTAAAGGTTTAATTCGGTCTCCATTTTTTCTTGTTCGAACCGTCAGCGGAAAAGTTATGTGATTGATATCACAAAATAATGTATGGGTTCCTATTTCACGAACCTCATTTACTTCACTGACTGATGCACCCCAACCATTTGGTAATTGAATCGATTCATTCAAGCCCAATGTTTCATAGTATTGAAGTTCCCTTTTAGAACCTTTTCTAATCACACATTCATCATAAGCTTTAATGAACATCATGTATTCGTTTACTTGAAATTCACTGTTAGGTTGGTTGGATTGAATCCACTCTTTAAATGTCATGAAATAATCCTTTTCCATTATCTCATACTTATAAAGATAGTTTAATATTAGATGAAAGATTCTCCTTTGTAAAGGCAAGGGCAACCCATTAAAAACAGTAATTGAAAATACGACTCGACCAGGCTTTTGCTCAATGATTTCATGGAACTTTTCTTCAGCTAAAGAATCAAGGTAGTCACTATCTTCAACTAATTGCTCTTGGAGGTTGAAAAGGCTTTTAGATAAATTTGGGTTTTCTTGGACCATTAAT
Source organism: Piscibacillus sp. B03 (assembly GCF_052246295.1). Classification (NCBI taxonomy): domain Bacteria; kingdom Bacillati; phylum Bacillota; class Bacilli; order Caryophanales; family Bacillaceae; genus Piscibacillus; species Piscibacillus sp. B03. The sequence continues at coordinate 9,150 of NZ_JBQQCO010000027.1, forward strand.
GGTATAACATGATGCCTAACTCGGTTACGTGTATAACTGTCCTCTTCGTTTGATGGATCTAATCTTGGAGTCAAACTATGTTTACTCAAATAATTCATAATTTCTTCTTTTGAAACACATAAAAAAGGTCTGATTAATTCGTGATTACCAAAAGTTCTTTTAACTGGAATGCCATTAGGCCGAACACCTTTGATGAATTGCATGACCATTGATTCTGTAAAATCATCCTGGTGATGACCTAGAACCAACTTACTGTAAGGACAATCCTTCATACAATTATGGAAAAATTGATACCTTAACTCTCTTGCTGCAACTTGTGTCCCTACCTGGTGTTTTTCTTTATAACCTTCTACGTTAACTTGTCCTATTTGACAAGGAATCCCAAGTCGCTCTGATTCTTCTTTTACAAACTGTGCATCATCCCTCGACTCTTTCCCTCTTAATTGATGATCAACAGTTAATGTTTTTAAGGTTAAATTCCATGATGCTTGAATGGATGCAAAAAAATGGAGTATCGCTAATGAATCTGGACCACCAGATACTGCTAAAAACAATGTATCTCCTTTTTCAAAGAGTTGTTGTTTTTGATTATATTCTAATACGGCTGTTTCCATGTTCTCGCACACCATTTCATAGAATTACTATTCTTTCATCGTACCACTATATAAATTTAAAGTTCAATAAATGTACCTGTATTCTACAAAATAAAATAATATAATAATGCAACATGAACAAGAATGATTGAGGACAACCCTATTGTCTCTGGCCAAAAGTGGAGCTTAGGATGAGTTTTTTGCTTCTGTACTTTGGCCTTCTTCGCCTGTTGTAAATTCACCTGCTCTAACTCTTTCCTCATCTCAATGGCTGTATTGTAATCACCATTAAAGGCTCGTTTTAAAACTGGCTGAAGTGGTTTTAATGACTTAGCTTGATTTAAAACCTTAAGCAAATCACGTTCCTTTGTATTTTGAATTTTTACATTTGGGTCCATGCTTAATAAACAAACACCAAAAGCGAATAAGTCATACTTGGGCTCAGAGCGACGATCTCCAAGTTTCCAGTAGCCTCTGTCATACCATGTTGTGTATTCTCTAATTGAGCGATTAAATGCCGTAACGCCTCCAACATCAACTAATCTTGCTTGTTGTGTTCGTTGATCGATTAAAATGTTATCTGGCTTTAAATCACCATATATGTATCCCATTTGATGTAGTTGATGAAGTTGTTTTAACACTTGAAAGCTAATCGGAAACAGCCAAGAAAGACCTTCCTTCGCCACCCATTTAGTCATTGGCACTCCATCAATATACTCCATCACATAGAAAGCTAGTTTTGTGTTTTGAGTAATATAAGCATCATCCACATCCAATAAAAGAGGCCCAAGTGGCTGACCTTGGACCTTCTTTAACATCTTCAGGACGTTGACTTCAGCTGTAATAACACTTGAATCCTGGCTTATTTTTAATGCCACATGACGATTCCCTAATTGGGCTAGGTAAATAGAACCTCGCGCCCCTTCACCGATTAGGCGAAGTATCGTATAAGTGCGCTTGTTCCATATTCCTTTTAATTGTTGGTGGTTAGTAAGACGAACCGTAGGATGAATCGATGATGTCATCCGAATCGTCCCTCCATTCATTAGCAGACGGAACATCTTGGAATGACCTAACCACTTGTTTTAAAGCAGCCCCTGTTGGTGTAATCCCACCTGCGGCTAACTTAGGGAACACTTTAGCAACACGTTTACCATCGTTCGTCCATGGCAGCAATTCTTTAACCACTTGATTTCTTGCAGGGAATTGATAAATAGAATAATAGTGATTTCCCGTTCTCGCTTGTAAGCTTAATATAAAGTCATCGATTGCATCTTTAACGGCTTCCATCTTATGCTGCATGCTAGCACTCGTATCTACAAGAACTAATACTTGTAAATTAACTGTTTCACCTAAGTCTTCAACGACCCTCTGAACTTCACCTCTCGTCTCAGGTGGAAGGTCTTCTTCATTCGTTTCTTTTCCAAAAATTTGACTTAGCTCTTTTGACACAAAACCTTGAATAGTCTGTGTCATAGCTTGTCTTGTGACAGTTTGAACCGTTTCTGAGAGTACATCAGCATAAACAATTCGACTAATACCATTTCCTGAGTTTGCAATATCATTAACTTCTGTTAGACCTACTGGCTCCTCTGTTTGATCATCATCCAATACACCAATGACGTTCACAGCAATTCCTTTTTGTGCAATCATGGAGCTCACCTTAATAGGGTCCTCCCCTTGGTTTGAGCATCCATCTGTAATTAATAGAATTTGACGGATGGTTCCTGAATTCATGCTATGCGCCTCCTTCGTCTTTTTATCCATTGTTGACGTTTTTGAGGCAACATATACTTATAGATTTTGATATTCTTACACTGATTTCGAGTAAGCAAATGACGCCCATTTTGGCTTACTTTTCTCAATTCTTGTCACAAGTACCGTCATATCATCAAGAATTTGATTATGATTACTTCGAACGACTTCTTCTAAAATAATATCAGCAATTTCTTGAGGGTGATCAGTTTCAAGTTCTCTTAACTTACGTTTTAACCAGACTTCACGATTCTCTTCCAATCTCGTTGTCTCTAGCACACCATCACTGACCATCACTAATATATCACCGTCTTTTAAAGACTCATTCACAGGATCAACATCAAATTCATCTAGAATACCGATTGGGACGTTACTTCCCTCTACAGGATAAACCGACCCTGAACGAATAATATAACTAATCGATGCCCCAATCTTTAAGAAATTAGCTCTAGGTTCTTGTAAATCAATAATCGCAAGGTCTAACGTTGCATAAATCTCATCTGAAGTTCTAAGTGACAATATCGAATTAATAGATTGAATCGCGACACGTTCATTAATCCCTGATTGTAAAATTTGTTTTAGTAATTTTAAGGTTTCTGAGCTTTCAAGATACGCTCTTTCTCCATTCCCCATACCATCACTTATTGCAACGGCATATCGACTTTTACCTAACTCGAGCATGACGTAACTATCACCTGATAAGAAATTGCCATTCTTCGCAGCATGAGCTACACCCGTTTCAAGCTGGTAACGTTTAATAGATGCAAAGTTAAACGTTCTATAACCACTTCTTGCATCTGCAGGATCTTCTGATTCGACCACTATTGATTCATTAAACAGCTCAGATAACATAGGCGCAATCAGTTTCTCGCCTTCTCCATGATATTCGTTAAAATGTAATGTCATTTCAATATCGACATTACCTTGATCAATTGAATATAACTCTAAACGGTCGAGGCTTAAATTTAACTGCTGAATCAAACGTTTGACTTCCTCTTCATGCCAATCATGTTCTTGACGTTCTTTTAAAATTTCTTTCGCGAAATTGTTCATAACTTCAGATACACCATTTAACTGTTCCGATACAAACTTTCTACTCTCTTTTACTTGTTGTTTAAGGCGTTTATTTGCTTGGTAAAAAGATAACTCATACCTCATTTGATCGACCATTTGATCTTGTTTAATACAAAAGTTCTTTAGTTTTCCAACATTTAAATTCAACTGAGAAACATCGTGATCCTCAACTGACTGCATTGTATCGTGTAATACATTATAGGTGCGGTCGAAATTATTCACCCAGCATTGATGTTTCTTAAGACACGTTTGGCAAGTTTTCTCAGACACACGACTTAAATATTCATCCACCTCGGTAGGTGCCTCGACATTTTTTTGTTCCATATCATAATAAGCAAAGCTATGAGACAACGCCTGGAACATTTCTGAAAAACGCTCAACGCGTTCTGCAGTTGCATTGCGAACTTTTTTAACGTATTGCTCCTGAGCCTCTTTCTCTTCTTCTGTGCCAGGAACAAATGCGGCGATTTTTTTAATTAGTGATTTTGGTGTTAAGACGAACACACCTGCTGCGATCACTGCTTCTATTATTAATTCCTGAAATGACAATACATTCACTTGGTAGAGCCCAATTAAAATCGTCGCAAGGAACATCCCTAACACGACACCATACTTGTTTGTCGCCTTTAATAATCCCCCTAATAACCCAGCTAAAGCGAGTAAGCTTACTTGGTATAAATGGAAGGTACTAACTAAGCTCAACATCAACCCGACAATTACTCCAATAGCTGAACCAACTGTAGCACCAGCAATAAACGCACTTAACAAGACAAAATATTTAGACCCAACTTGTTCTAATCCTATACCTGATACAGTTAACCCAACCAATCCAGTTATAACAGCTGTAGATAAAATAACTAAACAAATAATCTCTTCCACTTTAACTTTTAAAGCTGGGCGCTTACTAGATAAATAGGGAAATGACTGTAAAAAGATCATAATTAAAAAAGCACTTAGAACAGCCTCCGTCATTAAAATAGCAGCATCATACATGACAATAGTGCCATCTAGTACATAGTATAATCCTCGCCCAATGACTGAACTAACAAGTGTAGCTGCAATGACTGGACCTGTAATCCTTGCCCTTTTACTTAAAAAGAGTTTATAAATGAACATTAATATTAATCCAGAAAAAATAATATAAATCGTTTGTGGCAAGCTCACGGTCACGGCCCCAAGAGATAAAAACATAAACACAGTAAAAGCGGATTGCCTTCTTGTAATAATCGTTGTGGCTAAAAAGGCCAAGGCAAAAGGTGATAGGGAAGATAATATAACAGCTCGTCCAAGGAAGAATCCGATCATATACAATAACCAACCTTGGTCAAATAACTTACGAACTACTAATTGCTTAGTAGATTGATAGAATTGGTTTAGCTTTCGAAATTTAGGTTGCTCAGTCGTCACTGCGCTCACTTTTGATATTATTGCCATAATCACGACCACTCCTTTAATCTAAATTCAATCACATAATCTATCGAATTTTTTGTCAAAATAGAGTGATAATCTCGAAAAAGTTTTCGACTTTTAGCTTGGCTATTTCTCACTATTTCAACAAAAATTAAGTGCAAAAGTAGCTGATTATGAAAAAAGTTGTAAGATATTAAAAACTTACTTAAAAAATTGTTGACACATATTAAAACCTGTATTATTATAAATTTTGTGTTTAAAAGAATTACTTAACTAATGGACAACTTGGCGGTGTAGCTCAGCTGGCGAGAGCGTACGGTTCATACCCGTGAGGTCGGGGGTTCGATCCCCTCCGCCGCTACCATTTATATGTTTGGCCCGTTGGTCAAGTGGTTAAGACACCGCCCTTTCACGGCGGTAACACGGGTTCGAATCCCGTACGGGTCACTTCAAAAAAGCCGTTCTAACTTTTGTTAGAACGGCTTTTTATATTGATGCACCTTTGTATGTGATATATCTACCCCAATTCCAGATATATCTACCCTATTTTAGAACTTATCTACCCTTTTTATAATTTTATCTAACGATTTCGGGATTTTATCTACCCCTAAATTAAATATATCTAAATTCTTTTCTGGGCTAATCAAACTAATGGCTCTAGAACATTCGTTAGGGGTAATAGGTTACTCTGATAATTTATTGTTTCCTTATTTTTTAACCTTGTAGGTTAGGCCCTCGCTTTCCACGGGCGATCCGCGAGCCAGGGTGCTACTTGAATAATCTTCTTTGCACCCTTGCGCCGAGTAATCGCAGGCGCATCCTGTGGGGTCTCGCCTGGCTCGCTTGTCCCGTAGGAGTCTTTGGCCTACCTAAAGACACTGTGTTGATTTATCGAAAACGACGATATATTTGCGAGGATCGAGATTGCCGTATACGATTCTATGAAGACAACTCAGTTTAATAACGTTACAGAGACAATCAATTGAGTTGCATTACCCATATAAAAATTCAAATGTTCGTATTAATTAAGTTAAGAGTGAGCGTGTTCCACCCCCAACATTTGACTTAGAACCAGAAAAACCTGTTGTTTGATGTAAAAAAGGGCGCTCATGATAAGCACCCCTTTTGTAGTTAATCTATATACTAAATGAATTGATCACACATCTTTTTTCGACAGCAAGTTATCCTCTTTTAGCACCTCGACCTCCACGACGGGATTCCGTATGCTTCTTAAGAGACGCTAACTTATCTTCGCTATCCTTTAAGAATTTGTTCATCTTGGATTCGAAGCTTTCGCTACGTTTCTTCTGTGTTTGTTTTTCATACTTCTCATTGGCTTTCTTAATTGAAAGACCGATTTTCCCGTCATCTTCAACGTTTAATACTTTGACGTCTACTTCGTCACCAACAGATAAATGTTCGTTAATATCCTTGACGAATTTGTTAGCCACCTCACTGATGTGTACTAACCCTGTAGAGCCATCTGGTAGTTCCACAAATGCTCCAAAGTTTGTGATGCGGGTAACTTTACCACGCAACTTGCTGCCTACTTCAACTGACATAAAAGAAATGCTCCTCCTTAAATATTTAAAAGATATATTCTTATATATTATATATAAGCAGAGAAATAAGTGTCAATAAGAAGGGTCTTCATCAGGTAATTTAAAAATAATTTCCCCATCTTCCGAGAAGAAGTAATCTTTCCTTGCGATCTTAAGCAAGTATTCGATATCCCCTAACAACTGAATCTCTCGCTCTAGTTGCTGATTTTCCTGTTTGTAATCCTCTAAGGTGGCGATTTTTTCCTCGTACTCTTTCTGCTTTTCGTCCATGACTGCTCGTTGGTTAAAATGTGTTATGGTTAAAATACCCATTATTAAGATGAATAACACACCAAAAGCTACTAGTCTGCGAAATAATTGCTTTTTCTGCTTCGTTTTATGAATCTGTTGTTTTTCATGTTCTTGAACATAATCAGATTTTATTTTCGCAACTTTACGAGTCCGCCTTGTCATCCTTACGCCTCCTATTATTCAAAAGGTTCAGCACGTCCTTTTTTAGCTTACCTATTATTCTACTACATATTGAAAGTAAATTCAGTAAGTAATTTTGGACAAACTTTGGTATAAAAGGTCGAATAAAGAAGGCAATGACTTTATAAATGATTAAAATCAATTTCCAAACAAGAGAAATAATCCCAACTAGCACTGTTACGGCTAACTGTATAATCCAAATGACCGGCTTTAAAATTAATGCTTGTACAATTCGACTTAATAATTGATATAAATTTATGGTCAGTCGAATTAGACCATTTAACATCGGAAGGTAGATCGATTGAAATAAAGCATAATAAGCTGAGATGCCTAACAAAACAGCTAATGCTAAATAAAAACGAATGATCCCCCCATTAGCTAAAAATAATAAATAAAAAATAAGGCAGCCTTGTGTGAGGAAAAACAGCGTATCGACGATCACGCGATTCCAGTAAGTATTTGGGCGTAACAGCCGCTTATAAGTATCGAATAAAGCAGCCATTACGACCCCGCCACTTACCATCGTTAACATTGTTAAAAATTGAATATCTAGGTTCATTTAAATAACTTATTAAAGAATCCTTTACCTTTATTGCCTTGGTGATCATCGATGTAATTGAATGCTTCAATTTTCCCTTGGATGGTTAAGAGTCCTTCCTCCACATTTAAGTTTTTCATGTGAAGGTTCTCGCCTCTAATGACTAAATATCCTAAATTAGTCTGGAGTAAAAACTCTTCCGTATCAAAGCTGTCTACATCCTTCACACCCGTTAGCTCTAAACGGCGTCGATTAGTTAACTTCAACTCATGATTCTGTTCTCTCTCACGTTCATTCTTATATACACTTTGTTCATATTGCATGTCCAATCCCTCCTATCATATATCTATGATAGAAAGGACAAGTTTAACACTCTTTTTTTAATCCGCCTGTTGTTGTTCGACCTTCTCCTCTTTTAGCACTGTATATAATGTTGATGCCTCATCTTTTCTTACTTGTTCACTTAAACGATCTACTCGAATCGTTAAAAGCGTATGTCCAAAACGTATTTTTATTTCATCCCCAACCGTTAACTCCGAAGAAGCTTTTGCAGGACGCCCATTTAATTCAATACGACCTTGACTGGCAACCTCTTTAGCAACAGTTCTTCGTTTAATTAATCTAGATAACTTCAAAAACTTGTCGACTCTCATTCTGACACTCCTTGTATAGGTTCTTTCTATGAATGCTTTGCTTTTTCCCAATATTGATCCATCACTTGTATACTTGCCTCTTCAATCGAAATTTGATCCTCTTTCATCATAGCTTCAATTTTCTTAAAACGTCTAATGAATTTCTCACAAGTACGGTGTAATGCTAACTCTGGGTCTAATTTATAGAATCTACCAACATTCACTAATGAGAATAGAATATCCCCAAACTCTAGCTCAGCATCACTTGTTTTGTCATTCGACAACGCTTCTTGGAATTCCTTTAATTCTTCCTCAATTTTAGAAAACATCGAATCAGATTCATTCCAATCAAACCCTACTTTTGAAACTTTCTTCTGAATATCTAAAGCAAATAATAGACGCGGTAGAGAATCATTTATTTCTTCTAGTACAGATTCTCTCTTTGGTCGATCCTTTTGTTTAATCTTCTCCCAATTCTGTTTGACCTCTTCTGCAGAATCAACATTGACATCGCCAAATACATGCGGATGGCGTTCAATCATTTTATCGGTAATCGATCTAATAACATCGTGAACAGTAAAATACCCGCTTTCCTCAGCAATTTGACTATGCAGCATAACTTGAAGTAACACATCACCTAACTCTTCAGCGATATGATCATCGTCTTGTTCTTCAATGGCATCAATAACCTCATATGCTTCTTCAATCAAGTATTGTCTTAAGGATTCGTGTGTTTGCTTTTGATCCCATGGGCAGCCCCCAGGTCCTCTCAATCGTGCAACAACCTCTTTCAATGATTCGAATTGATGATGTAATAGACCGGGTTCAACTGGTTTTATATATAGTGTTGTTAAATTGGAAAACTCAAAGTCACGATCCAATTCATAAAGGGGAACGGTTTGTACTTTTTCATGCTCAGGGTCACCTGCCGCTACGACGATCGTAATTGGATAGTCATGCGGAAGGTCTTCCATTAATGTAAGCTTGACTTCTGATGCTACCATGTTGTCATAGACTTGTCCGATTAACATATGCTGACGATACTGAATTTGCTCTCTAATGAGATGTGTACCGTCCAATAATTGAAAACCTTCAATTGGATCAACCTTCACTGCTGAAAATAATGCATCAATAAAGCTTTGCCCACCTACAACTTTAACCTTCACTTCTTCTCGTTCGAGTAATAGTTGTACTGTCCGTTCAGCAACCATAGGATGTCCGGGAACTGTATAAATGAGGTCATCATCATAACTAGCTTGAACCAGTTTATTTGTAATTTCCTCATAAACTTGATCAAAATCATTATGTGATTCATAAACTTCATCCATTGAATGAAAATGGACGCTTTCAGCTTCAAGAGCTTGTACAACTGGATGTTCTTTTGTTCTGGTATAGATGATCCCTTTATGTTGAGTCAGCGTACGATAGATGCCTAAAGGAAGTTGGTCAATCGTACCTGCACCTAATCCAATAACCGTAATGTTTCCCATGTTTATCTCCTTTCAAATCGTTTTCCAACTACCGCAATCCATTCTTCTTTGGTAAAAAGCTTTGTCATATATGTACCAGCCAAAATAATTACCACACCTACGATACATTGTATAAGTACAGATGGAATGAGTAACCACCTCGAATCCGTTGAAGGGTGAAAATAAGTTGAAATTAGCACCACGACACCAAACATAATCATCGTAAGTACAATCGATTTAACGCTAAAAAAGATGGGAATCTTAATTTGAGCAAGCCGCTTCCACTTCACTAAAAAGATGAGTAACAACACACTAACAGCTACTAGATACGCTAAACTTGAACCTACTTCACCTAGACGCGGAATAAGCATGAAATTTAGAAGCCATTTGGCCACAAACATTAGCATGACCCACTTTAGTTGTTGGATGCGGTAACCATACTCTTGTAAAAAAACAGAAACAACCACCGTCATGGATAACAAGAAGACTAACCCCATCATAAGTTGGATAGAAAGAATTCCTTCGTTTGTCATAAATAAAAGTGGATTTAAACTTGGCATGATAGCCATTAAGCCAACCGATGCGGATAACGATAATAAAAATGTCCATTTATAGGCTGAAATTTGCTGCTTTTTATCTCGATTTAGCACTGGGATTAGGGCTAATGCCAACGACGAACCTAACACCAACCCGAGTTGGATCATAGAATGACTTCGATCAAAAACGCCCTTTACCACTTTCGATTCTTCAAACGTATATCCGTATTGTTTTAATAAATCAATCATAGAGAATACATCAACCACTTGTAGCAATAAATGCAGGATGTAATTAATGCTATAAATAACTATTCCCAATAGTAATACTTTTATAAACTGATTAGACAATGACTTATTCTGGGCTACTTGCAAAGTTGATTTATTTCTCTTAAATAAAATTATTAATAACAATGACGCAAAAGTCACTCCAGCAACACTTGCCACAGATGTTAAGACACCTATTGTATATAGAGACGATGGTAAGTAATATACAGTCAAAATAGTAGCTACAATAATCCCTACAACTCTTACAAATTGCTCAACGACCTGGGACAATGCAACAAACTCCGTGATATTAATACTTTGAAAATAACCTCTAAATAGTGCCGTTATTGGAATCACTAAATACATCAAGCTCGCAGCTCTTATAGGCGACTTTAAAGAGGGGTCTCCCATTAATTGCGCTAATGGGCCAGCTAAAAGCCATAATGTCAAAAACACTAAGGTTCCTAAACTAAATAATAAATAAAAAACCGCCCACGTATTTGGAAGGCGAATGACTTGATCTTTAGTTTTACGGTTTGTGATGGCGTGAGACAATGCTCCTGGAATGCTATAGACCGATAATATAATCGCAATGGATAAGATTGGGTAAATTTGTTGATATATATATAACCCTTCGTCTCCTGCTATATTTTGTAGCGGTACTCTATAACTCATACCGAGCACTTTACTAATAAATCCCGCTACAGCTAATAATAAGGCACCTCTCACCCATAATGCTTGTTGGCTCATACTAGTCTCCATAATTATATATTTTAGCTCGAACGTCCTAGAGTGACCTTTCTATACTACACTCAACCGACAATGTCTATTAACGTTAATATAATTATAGCACATATTAAAGAACAGTAAGGATAGGCCTGCCCTTACTGTTCAGCTTAATTCTATTCCATTTGTCTCGCTAAGAAGTTAGCTGCCGCTTGGCAAACTTTCACTTCTACGTCAGTTAGTGATCCTTTGTCCATAATTAGAATCACACTTCCTACAGGGTCACCATTCGATACAATAGGTTGAATAAGATAAGATGAGACCGTTTCTTCTTTACCTTCTACGATTTCAATCGTCGACTCATTCTTCTCTACTTTGTTTTCCCGCTTATCCATCGCCGCTTCAATTTCTTTACCTATATTCTTGTTTAAGTATTCTTTCTTTGATGCACCCGCAATCGCGATAATCTCATCGCGATCTGACACTAAAATCTTTTGCCCAAGAGAATCAAACAATGAATGTGCATACTCTTGAGCAAATTCGCTCAGCTCATTAATAGGTGAATATTTCTTTAAAATGACTTCACCTTCTCGATCAACAAAAATTTCTAATGGATCCCCTTCACGAATGCGTAACGTTCTTCTTATCTCTTTAGGGACAACAACTCTGCCGAGGTCATCAATACGGCGTACAATACCTGTTGCTTTCATTTCTTGAAATCCCCGCTTTCTTTGATGTACTTGCATTGGTGACGAAGGTCATCCGCTCGACACCTGCTAGTAATTTTTAGTATGAGACAAGAAACCTAAACTATTCATTTATTGGTAATTTTTTTGTTTCAGGCAGTTTTGTTAAAAATTCCTCTAAAATTTTATAACGATCGGAGCGGTTTTGGCGTTGGAACTGAAACATAACTTTTAATTGCTTTCCTTCAGTCCCAAGCTGAACCATCCGTCCATAATCATTCGCAAGAGTAAATAGTTGAGCCCCGTCTACTTTTTGACTCTCTTCTGCATCCATGAGTAGCTCTAGTTTATTCTTTCTTTCATCGATGTTTTGAATACGTTCTTTCTTAGCTAGAATGCGGATACGCGAGACTTGAAGGAGATCTTCAACCTCTTGAGGATATTCCCCAAAACGATCTAATAGTTCATCTTTCGTATCATAAATATCTTGAAGCTCCTCAGCAGCCTGAACCTGTTTATACATCTCAATTTTTTGAGCTTCATCTGTAATATATTCTGCCGGTATATAAGCATCTATATCTAGGGACATCTCAACCTCAAATGGCTTCGACTCCTCATAAGTTTTGCCTTCTTTCTTCGCTTTAATGGCATCATTAAGCATTTGAGAATACATGTCGAATCCAACTGAATCGATAAATCCATGTTGTTCCGTACCAAGTAAATTACCCGCACCTCGAATCGACAAGTCACGCATCGCAATTTTAAATCCTGAACCAAGTTCGGTAAATTCTTTAATTGCTTCTAAGCGCTTTTCAGCCACCTCAGTGAGGACTTTATTTTGTTGATACGTAAAGTAAGCATAAGCTAAACGATTTGAACGCCCAACACGTCCTCTTAACTGATACAATTGGCTAAGTCCCATTTTATCGGCATCATAAATGATCAGTGTATTAACATTTGGAATATCGATTCCTGTTTCAATAATGGTAGTGCTTACTAAGACATCAAAGTTACCTTCCAAAAAGTCAAAAATCACACCCTCTAGTTGTCCCTCGTTCATTTGTCCATGTGCATAGTTCACCCTAGCATCTTCTACTAATGCATCAATTTCAGCTGCTACTTTTTCAATCAAATCAACTCGATTATACAAGAAGAACACTTGACCACCACGAGCTAACTCACGCTCAATCGCTTCACGTATAAACGCTGGGTTATACTCCAACACATACGTTTGAATTGGAAAACGATTTTCTGGTGGTGTTTCGATAACAGATAAGTCACGTACGCCTACCATTGACATATGAAGTGTACGAGGGATTGGTGTTGCAGTTAGAGTTAGAACATCAACATTTGCCTTTAACTGCTTAATTTTCTCCTTATGTTTAACACCGAAACGTTGTTCTTCATCAACAACTAATAGCCCTAGGTCTTTGAAAACAACATCTTTTGATAATACACGGTGTGTTCCAATTACAACATCAATTAGACCTTTCTTTAACTTATCTAACGTTTCTTTTTGTTGTTTAGCAGTTTTAAAACGACTTAATAACCCGACATTGACACCGAATTCTTGGAAACGCTCCTGGAACGTTTCGAAGTGTTGTTGTGCCAAAATCGTAGTCGGAACTAAAACAGCCACTTGTTTGTTATCCATAACCGCTTTAAATGCTGCACGAACGGCAACTTCTGTCTTTCCGTAACCGACATCACCACAAAGCAAGCGATCCATCGGGCGTTCCCGTTCCATATCTCTTTTGATCTCTTCAATACAACGGACCTGGTCTTCTGTCTCCTCATATGGAAAAGCCGCTTCAAAATCCCGTTGCATCTCAGTATCAGGTGAGAAGGCATGCCCCTTGGACGCTTCACGTTCTGCATATAACTGAATTAAATCATCCGCTATATCTTCAACAGACGATTGTACACGTGATTTAACTTTTTTCCACTCACTGCCACCTAAACGATACAGCTTCGGAGCTTTACCTTCAGATCCAACATACTTCTGAACCTGATCAATTTGATCAACTGGTACATATAACTTATCATTACCTGAATAATTAATGACCATATAATCCTTATGTAAATCATTAACTTCAAGCGTTTCAATCCCTAAATATTTACCAATCCCATGATTAATATGGACAACGTAATCGCCAACTTTTAACTCTTGATAGCTTTTAACACGCTCTGCATTCGAAATTTTTTGGCGTTTACGCTTTTTAGGTTTTTGCTTTTTAAACAATTCTTCTTCAGTTAAAACTGCAAGCTTAAAAGCAGGCATCTCAAACCCTTGACCGAGACTACCTTGGATAACAATGGGTTCGTTTACTGGTAACTGTTGGTCAGAATCCACTTGATATGCCTTCATATTATAATCATCTAAAACATTAACAATACGATTAGCTCTCTCGTCATCCTGAGCAATAATTACGACAGAATAATTGGCATTTGTCCACCGGTCTATCTCATTTTTGAGCATCGGCATTTGTCCATGGAATGTTTGCATCTGTCTACTAGAAATATTAATGATATTTTCAGGTTTCGTATTTGGAATATGACGTAAAAATAGTGAGAAATAGACTTTAGGTTGAGTCATTTTTTGCATGACTGTAGCCCAGTCAAACGTTAACGTTAATCCATTAACTAATGACTGGGTTTCTAGCATATCTGTATACCAATTAGCCTCTTCTTTGTCCAATTGTTCTGCTGTCTCAATAATGCGACTCATTTCATCAAATACAACAATGGTATCGTCACTCAAATAATCTACTAAACTATAAACCTGATCATAGAGTAGCGATAAGTATTTAATAAGCCCTGGGAATTGTTCCCCTTGCTCTAAACGTTCGATATCATAACCGATTGCTTCTTGAAGTCTTTCTTGCTTTTCCGGATCACTTAACTTCTTTAACGACTTTGCCAGAAGGTCCTTCAATTGATCAGCCGCTGATTGCATTTGTTCAGGTGTCAGTAAAAACTCATGAACAGGTCCAATATGAACGTGATTCAATTCTTCATCGGACCGCTGATCATCCGCATTAAAATATCGAATCGACTCTACTTCGTCATCAAACCACTCTATACGAATCGGCTTTTCTTCTGTTAAAGGGTATAAATCAATAATCCCACCTCGGCGACTCATTTCACCTGGTGCTGTCACCATATCGGTTATTTTAAATCCCAGTTTAACCAACTTTTCAATCGTTTCTTCGAATGGATAAACTTCGCCTACTTGAAACTCAACCGATGCCTGTTCACTTACATCAGAAGGTGGTAAAACACGTTTTAAAGCGGCAACAGGTGCCACTAATACACCTTGTTGATTCGCCTGCCACTTCTCCCAGACTTCTAACCTTTGGGATTTTAATTCAGGGGAGGCTGTTTCAGTTTCAGCTGCCAATAATTCATTAACTGGATATAACAATACAGAATCAGGGTCTTGAGAGACTGAAGCTAGTTCTTCAAATACCTTTTGAGCCTGTGTTAAATTATGTGTTATATATAACATTGGCCGGTTCGTTTCTTCTTGAAGAGCACTTGCAAGTAGCTGCCTCGTCGAAGTTGTCAGACCTGCGACAAGCTGCTCATTCATCCCACTTTCAAGACCCTCTAACAAATTGGTGATATCATCTTGTGAAGTAAAATACGACTTTAAACTCTGCAACGATTACTCCCCCTTTGCACTTTCTAAGTTCGTTCTAATTCATACATAAGCAGAAAAACGCCTTGGCTGGCGCCAAAGCTTGTAAATCTATTAATGAATAAACGTATCATTTTCAAACAAATTTGGGTTTTGCGTTAAAATATCTTCGCAATGTTCACATACTAATTGCACAAATACTTCGCCATCGTCATTAAGCTGCACAATATCTAAGGCAAGTGGTTGTTGCCCTAATAAATCATATACCCGTTCTTCATCGTGTATGACACCCATTGACTGTTGACAATGCCTGCATTTCATCGTTACCGACATGGAATAACCTCCCTTTGCAAACTATTAAATAGGTTTGCCAAAAACAAGGAGAATTATGCAGGCTTACTTAGTATTGTAAGTATTCATAACTTCTAAAAATGACTGTTTCATCCAATCTTCACAAGCATAACCCGACTTCTCAATGGCTTCTTCAACATCGGGTCGCTCCGCCTTCGAAAATTTACCTAATACATAATCGACAACAGGTAAGTCAGTTTCTGGTCGTCCAATTCCAAGCCGAATACGGTTAAACTCTTTGGTCCCGAGTTGATCAATAATGTTTCTAATCCCATTATGACCTCCGTGACCACCTTTTTGTCTTAAGCGGATACGTCCTGTAGGTAAATCTAAGTCATCATAAATTACCACAATGTCTTGTGGGTCAATGTCATAATAGTCTACTACTTTCTTAACTGCGTTTCCTGATAAGTTCATGTAAGTTTGAGGTTTTAACAAAATAACTTTTTCGCCATTCCAATGCTCTTCAGTATAATGAGATTCAAAACCACTTTTGCTTAGTTTCCAACCATTTTCTTTTGCAATATGATCCACAACCATAAAGCCGATGTTATGGCGCGTTTTACGATATTTAAAACCTGGGTTTCCTAACCCGACGATACACTTCATATTATGCGACTCCTTTATCATTTAAGCTTGTTAAAACAAGTTATTATATAGTTGCTTCAGGCTGGTGCTTTGTTGTGTACGCCCTCAACATTGAATTTTAACAAAATACTATATTAAATTTAATTATTTCAGTAGCTTTTTATGTAAGGATATACTTAAGTGTTTCACAAACCTATAAGAGTCATTCTCTATCAACAGATATTTAACCTTCTGTTTATGAGTAATTGATGAAATAAATAAAGATCGAAGCCGAATGGTATGTGACTTCGATCTTTACACTTATTAAAAATCTTACTAATTATTCTTCTTCACTATCTTCTTTTTCATTAATTACTTCAGGCTCTGCGTCTGTTTCGCCGCCTTCTTCACCCACTTCAGGAACTTCTGCTGATTGAGGTGGTAAGATTGTAATGACAGTTGTTTCAGGGTCATCTAGGATTTCGTAACCTTTACCTGATTTTAAGTCACTAATTGTGATACTATCACCAATCGTTAATTCAGAGACATCAATTGCGATCTCTTCTGGAATGTTATTTGGTGTTGAGCGAACATTAATTGTGTGTAACGTTTGCTGCTTAACCCCACCGTCTTTCACACCTTGTGGTTCGCCTTCAAAGTTAATATTAACTTCTACATCTACTTCAGTAGACATATCAACTTGATAGAAGTCAGCGTGTACTAACTCATCTTTAATGATATCTGCCTGATAATCATAAAGCATGACATTTAGCTTATCTTTACCTTCTACCTCAAGTGAAAATACAGCGTTACGACCTTCGTCGCGAACGTTTTTAATTAGTTCAACGCCTTCAACAGCTACAGTAAGAGGTTCTTTACCTTTACCGTATACAACTGCTGGAACGTAACCTTCATTTCTTAAACGTTTAGTTTGTGACCTGCGTAGATCTGAGCGATCTTTCGCTTGAATTGTTGCTGCCATGATTTTCAACCTCCGTAATTTTTAATCTATTATTTCCCCTTCCCTTTATTATACCTTTTTAAACTAAGAAGTAAAATTATAGAGACTGTTTTGTTAACCTTGTTAGTCAACTAACTCAAGACAGACGCTGCCCTAAGCCGTTTGAAAACAGCCAATATTAAAAATTACAATCATTCTATGAAGTTGATTATTAATCGAATAATGTGCTGATTGAACGATGTTCGTGTACACGTTTTATTGACTCAGCAATTAACTTGCCAACAGATAGTTGTGTAATCTTAGGAGACTGCTTGTCTTCTGATAAAGGAATGCTGTTTGTCACGGCTAATTCTTTAATTTTTGAGTTATCGATTCGTTCAATAGCAGGGCCTGATAATACAGGGTGTGTACAGCATGCGTATACTTCTTTAGCTCCGTTTTCCATCATTGCATTAGCCGCAAGAGTGATTGTTCCAGCTGTATCAATAATATCATCAATTAAAATAGCTGTTTTGCCTTCTACATTACCGACAATATTCATCACTTCAGCCACATTTGGCTTAGGACGGCGTTTGTCAATAATCGCAATTGGTGCTTTTAAGCGGTCAGCTAACATCCTAGCTCTTGTTACACCACCGTGGTCAGGTGATACAACTACTACATCTTCTAAATTCTTCTGAACGAAGTGTTCACTTAGAATCTTTACACCTACCAAGTGATCAATAGGGATGTTAAAGAAGCCTTGAATTTGTGCTGCGTGTAAATCAAGCGTGATGACACGGTCCGCACCTGCTGTTTCTAACAGATCAGCAACTAATTTGGAAGTGATTGGTTCTCTTGAACGTGCTTTACGGTCCTGACGAGCATAACCGTAATAAGGCATGACAATATTAATCGTTCTTGCTGATGCACGTTTTAAAGCATCAACCATGATTAAGAGCTCCATTAGATGTTCGTTAACAGGAGCTGATGTGGATTGCACTACGAATACATCACATCCACGAATACTTTCTTCAATGTTAATCTGTACTTCTCCATCACTGAAGCGTTTGACTGAGCTTTTACCTAATTCAACACCTACATGATCAGCAATTTCTTTAGCTAAACCTGGGTTTGAATTAAGACTAAAGACTTTTAAGTAAGGGTCATTGTAATGGTTTGGCATAATATAGAGAACCTCCAAAGAATATATTATTGACGTTTTTTCAAACGTTCTACATAACCTTCTTTATTTTCTTGACGAGATCTTGCAATCGATAATGATTTTTCAGGAACATCTTTTGTAATTGTCGAACCTGCTGCGACATATGCGCCTTTCTTAATCGTCACAGGTGCAACTAAGTTAGAATTACAGCCTACAAAAGCTTCATCCTCGATCACTGTCTTATACTTATTTGTTCCATCATAATTGACGGTAATTGTGCCACAGCCAATGTTAGCATCCTTACCGACTTCAGCATCTCCAATATAAGAAAGATGAGATACTTTACTGTTTGTATCAATAACAGACTTTTTAACCTCTACAAAGTTTCCGATTTTAACACCATTTGAGATGTCACTATCTGGACGAATATGTGCATAAGGACCAATATTAACGTTTTGCCCTACTTTGCTATCTGCCACGACACTTTGCTTAACAACGGTATTTTCACCAATTACACTATCTTTTATTTCACTATTTGGACCAATGATTGCATCACTTTTAATGACACTGTTTCCAGAAATTTTCGTGCCTGGTTCAATAGTTACATCAGACTCAATTTCAACTTCTGGACCAATATAAGTGTTCTCAAAATCTATAATAGAAACGCCATTACGCATATGCTGTTCGTTAATACGGCGCTGCATAATTCTTTCTGCTTTTGCTAAAGCAACTCGGTCGTTCACACCGATTGTTTCTTCAAAATTCGGTGTTGTATAAGCTACAACTTTTAATCCACGTTCTTTAGCAATAGATAAAACGTCTGGTAAGTAGTACTCACCTTGAGAGTTATCATTTGATACATTGTCTAATGCATCAAATAGCAATTCATTATCAAAACAATATACACCTGTGTTAATTTCATTCACTTTAAGCTCTTCATCTGATGCATCTTTATGTTCAACGATCTTCTCTACTTCATTGTGTTCATTGCGAATAACACGACCATAGCCTGTTGGGTCATCTAGTTTAGACGTTAAAACAGATACTTGAGCTTTTTCGTTTTCATGGAACGTCATAAGTTCACTTAACGTATCACCTGTTAATAGTGGCGTATCACCACAAACGACGATGGTTGTTCCTTCTTTACCCTTCAAGTAACTTTCAGCCATTTGAACAGCATGTCCAGTACCTAATTGCTCTTCTTGAAGTGCGTACTTTGTTCGTTCGCCTAGTTGTTCTTTAACCAAATCAGAGCCGTGGCCAATGATCGTAATCATTTCCTTGAGATTTAGACCTGATAACTGGTCGACCACATGTTCAACCATAGGCTTGCCACACACCGGGTGTAGCACTTTATATAACTTCGATTTCATACGTGTACCTTTACCAGCCGCTAACACCACGGCATATCTATTTGACATATTCATTTCCCTCCAACACATTCTCATCCATTATGAATATATCTTAAATTATAAGCGCTTGCAACTTAACAGCGTCTAAATATATTTACAATATTGTGATGATAAACTCTGCTAAACCAGGGATATTTTGGTCTAATTAAAATGCAACAAGTAAGGAGCTTGCGTGTTTTTTATTTTAGGTTAAATTTTCTAGAGATGTCCAGGTAGGCCTGACACTCCTACGGGAAAAGCGAGCCAGGCGAGACCCCACAGGATGCGCCTGCGATTACTCGGCGCAAGGGTGCAAAGAAGATTATTCAAGTAGCACCCTGGCTCGCGGATCGCCCGTGGAAAGGGAAGGCCTAACCTGGAAGGTTACTCTTAAGACTTATAGTTAATTATCAGAAAATAACCTTTACCCCAACAAATATTATAGAGCCAAAAAAAGAGCCTAATCACACTTGATTAGACTCTTTTGCCATATTAAGAAGCACCTGCTTCTTCATATTCGACTTCCTCACCGACGCGGTGGTATTCTTCTAAGACTGCATCTTGAATTTTACCACGTGTGTCAGAATTGATTGGGTGAGCAATGTCTCTAAACTCACCATCCGGTGTACGCTTACTTGGCATAGCTACAAATAAGCCGTTGTTCCCATCAATGACACGAATATCGTGAACGACAAACTCCCCATCTAAAGTGATCGATGCGATCGCGCGCATTCGACCATCCGTGTTCACTCGGCGCAATCTTACGTCAGTTACTTGCATTATGTCTCACCACCTTTAAAAAATTACTAGCTTTAAAAGCTTCGAAAAATAGATTGAATAATGGCAAAAATCAATCTAAAAAATAAGGACTTATTTCTAAAGTTCCACAAGATTTTAAATTATCCTTCTATTTTTTGAAAAAATTTAAAAAAATATTAAATTTATATGTTAATTATGAGATTACTAGATAATATAAAGACTTTCAATATTTTGAAGATAAAATTTTTAATCAAAAAAATCCCCGAGCAGGAAAAATCCTTAGTTCGGGGATTAAATTCATAAAATTAATTAAAGTAATTTCCTTTTTCAACTTTAATGGTTTGTTGAATTTCATCAACTTCCATAACTCTAATTAATGAAATATAATCTTGTACTTTACGGTCTTCTTCTTCATCCTCAGCTTCAGCTAATACACCAATACCTTTAACGTTTGCATTGAATTCGTGCATTAAGCTTTTCATACCTTGGATTGTCCCTCCAGCTTTCATAAAGTCATCAACGATTAAGACATTCGAACCTTCTTCGATGCTTCTCTTAGCAAGTACCATTGTTTGTATCTTTCTAGAAGAACCTGAAACGTAATTAATACTCACCGTTGAGCCTTCTGTCACTTTAGGATCTCGTCTTATAATCACAACTGGGACACCAATCACTTGCGCAACTGCATACGCTAAGGGAATTCCCTTTGTCGCGACTGTTACGACATAATCAATCTCAGAATGTTCAAAAGCTGAAGCGAATACTTGACCAATTTCACGTATATAAGTTGGATGACCTAATAAGTCACTCATATAAACATAACCGCCTGGTAAGATTCTAGATGGATCCTCCAATTGTGATATAAGATGTTCAACAATTGTTGTAGCTTGGTCATTAGATATGTCAGGAATGTACTGAACACCCCCAGCTGCTCCAGCAACTGTTTTCAACTCACCAATTCCCATCTGCCTGAACATATTATCAATAATATCTATATCTTCACTAATAGATGATTTCGCAGCTTGATATTCCTCAACAAAGTAAGGTAGTGAGCTTAACGTCTTAGGGTTATTCAAGAAATAGTGGGTCATAGCCACTAAACGTTCGCTTCGTTTCATATGCCGTTCACCTCAAAACCGAATATTCTTTGTTGACTATACCATGATTGAACGGATTTATCCATAAATTAGCGCAACATCCTTACAGCATATACTTCTGAACAGAAGCCTCGTAAACTGTTGTAGATTCTTACTGCTTTTTCTTCTTTAGCAACTAACGAAAAAACCGTAGGCCCACTTCCACTCATCAGAACCCCATCTCCACCTGTTTTCTCCATACGTTGTTTAATTTGCGCAACTTGCGAATGCATGGAAATAGTGATTGGCTCTAACACGTTTCCTAAATGTTGACAGAGAGCTTTAAAGTTTTGATTTTCAAGTGCTTTAATAGCTGCTTGGGTATTAGGGTGTTGCATGTCATCAAAATTAACTTTGCCGTAAACATCTTTTGTAGAAACTCCGATGTTTGGTTTCGCAAGTACAACCCAAGAGGCTGGCGGAGATGGTAGTGGCGTGAGTTGTTCTCCACGCCCTTTTGCAAGTGCAGTTCCACCCATGACACAAAACGGAACATCAGAACCAATCTCACTTCCGAGTACTTGAAGCTCTTGATTTGATAAACCAAGTGCAAACAAACGATTAACACCACGTAGCGTTGCGGCAGCATCACTACTTCCACCTGCTAACCCAGCTGCTACGGGTATTTTTTTGTCTAAATGTATGCGAATTCCGGACTTGATATTATATCGTTCTTTTATTAAAGTTGCAGCTTGAAACGCTAAATTGCGTTGGTCATTTGGAACAAATCGATTTTCTGATGCTATCTCAACCTTGTCTTGATCCATTTTCTCAAAGGATAAACGATCAGCTAAATCAATAGTCGTCATGACCATCTCAACTTCGTGATAACCGTCATCACGTTTATGTAAAACATCTAATGTTAAATTTATCTTTGCCGGTGCTTTTTCATAGATCATTTCAAGTCTCACCTGCCTATGTTTTTCTTTACGATTGTACCACAAGTTGAACTTGGATATAAAACAGAAACGTGCCGTGACTTCCTTGCGTATATAAAAAAGACTACCTAAAGGTAACCTTTAGGTAGTCTTCAATAAATACTTATGGAATATTGACTGTATACGACATACTTACAAAGGGGATATTTACACCCACACTAACTTTTCTTAACCCCTTATTGACCGCATATCCGACTGTACCAGCTACCGAGGCTGTAATGGCGGCTGCGGCACCAGCTCCCCAGGGCCCCGCTTTAGCGATTTGTTTTATGTGCCAACCAACATACCCTGCTGCAAATCCACCAGCTGCAACAGCACTCATCGCTCTAACTCTTGGACCTAAGTTGAGGTGTAGACCCACAAAACCTTGAGTTTGGTATTCACCTTCATCTTTTATTTCTTTAAAAGACCCCTTATTAAGATCAGTCGAAATCATTAGTTCCGCATCTCTTTCAGAAATTCCCATTTCTATAAGCGTTTCCTTATCGGCAGTAAATACAACTTCTCCATTTGAATCTGTTTCGAAGTAGTCCGATAGTTCTACTGCTAGCTGTTCCGATTCTTCACTTACATTAAAATTCTCCGAAGTTTTTCTATCAATCGATTCTTCATTACCGATATTGTTTATCCCCCCGGCAAAACTTGTTGGAGCGAACAAACTAAATACGGTCACAACAACTGTTACTACAATTAAAAACCGTTTAAACATAAAAAAACCTCCTAGTTTATTTTAACTCAGAAGTTTATACTAGGTGTAATAATTATAATATGATAAAATGTAAAAAAAAGTCAAAAAATTAAAATAAATTACATTTTTGGAGGATTACTATCATGTATTTAATCTTATTCACAATCATTTATTGTGCACTTACACAGGTTTTGAATATAGATCTTATATTTGCTTCGGGAATTTATTTAGCAAGTTTATGTATCGCCAAAGGATGGTTAAGCGAGGAACTTAAAGATGTTTTTAATCTCAAAAAAACTAAATACTTGTACAGAAAAATTGGATTGAAATACTCTTTAATGGATTTATTATCTTTAATTCTAATTTTCAGTAATCCGTTTTTAATTGGTCAAATGGCTCTCTCTTTTTTCGAAATAATGTATATAATTTTTCTTATTGCAGTTGTGTACCGCTATATTTTTTGGGGCATGACTAAAACAATTAAACGAATATTCAAGGTGCATGAAAAAAGCTAAAGCTCATGGCTAAGCAAAAAAAATCAAAACATCACCATATCAATTTAAAGACTAAGCAGGTCTTAATAGTAAGGATTATCGATTAGAGACTCACTTGACAGTACACAAAATGAAACATACACCTAGTAATAAATACCACATAACAGTGTTTTGCTGATTCTTACTTATATTTAAGAAAAACCGGACGTAAAAACCACGTCCGGTCCTCTTTTGGGTTAGTGCTTACCTTTGAATGTATGCGTTTTACCTCTAACATCAATATATTCAACAGGATACATTTCTCCATTACATTGCTCAC
>NZ_JBQQCO010000028.1:0-30608 GCF_052246295.1 Piscibacillus sp. B03
GATTTCGAATATAAATCAGTTCAAACCCTTCCGCTTCTAATGCGGTTTTGACCAAATCCAGCCTAAATGTATCGGCCACGATTCTGTTAACCCCGTAATGTTCACGCATTTCCACAAACCAATCAACTATATGTTTAATATTAATAACTGGCTCATCAACAATCGTTAAGAACCCTTCTTTTTCCCAATCATAAATAGGCGGTTTCAATTCAACGGCATCCAAAAATCCTTTACGTATAAATGAGTGAGTTTTCCATACATAGTCATCACCTACTTTGAATAACAAACCTACAGCTGCAAAGTCTCTTATAGATGCAAAGTCTAACCCACCAACCGCTGTACGATGTTTTAAATCTGGGAACGGTCTGTTTGTTGCTTCTATTTCTTCCCAGGTAGCAACTGAAGTGGTTAGATCCGTAGCAGGTGTATTCATACGTTTAGTCATAAATTTAATTCTTGCAGATGGTTTCGAGTTCCCCAAGCTTATATACTGTCTTTTAACGACTCTAAATAACTCTTTAGCATAATCGCTCATCGGTGGATGAAACATGGGATTAGCTTTTTGCCAATTCGTTTCATCGTCTAACTCACTTTCCTCATCTAAACATGCCATAAAAACAAAGAGATGATCATCTGGAGCTTCACCACGTAATACTCGCTCAGCTCGCTCTTTCAAATCATCTAAGTAACCACCACGAACAAACCCGTCTGTCGTAATAAAAAATTCTCTAGAATGTTTAACTTTACCTAAGCCAGATGAAAACACGTCCACTATGGCTGAATCTTCATATTCATGAACTTCATCATATATGACACAACCATCGCGTAGACTGTCTTTGGTTTTGGCATTTGATGTATGGTATTTCAGAATACTACCATTAGTTTTACTTTCGATTTCTGACCTTGTATGGCGAAAAAGAGATTGTAATACTCCCTCTTTACCATCCTGTTCAATGACATCAAAAACTTCTTTATGAGATGTTTTGGCTTGGTCTTCACTATTGGCCACAATCGATACATTATATTTTTTGATGCCATGTAGATCACTAATAAAGAAATGAGTTAAAGTCGAAATAAGACCGTTTTTACCAGCACCTCTTGCCATATATAAGAAGAACTGTTCAAAGAACGGATGATCCCCTTCTTTGTGGTATAAGAAAACAAATGCTGTTATGAACTTTTGATAAGGCTGTAACTTGAAATAATGTTTTTCAGTAAAGGCAATGTAACGTTCGTGTGTCACTTCATCGAAGTAGAGATCGTCTCGATTGAGGACGTACTTTTTTAAATAAGAAAACAAAAGGACCAAATACTTACTGACTTTAATTTTGCCAGCTTCGTATTGGTCCATATAATAATCTACATGTTTGTTTTTCAACATTTTAAATTAGATCACTCGCTGAATACTTAGGTTGATTGCCATTGTCCTCATCGATAAATTTAAAAGTTCTTTCGATATTTATAATTGCTGTATTGACTTTGCTCATGTCATTTAACAGAGGATGGGACTTAATAAAAGTTTGACTCCCGTTTTTGATTGTGACCGATTCACCCTCATTTTTTACTTTGCGTTCCATTCGTCTGTACATCTCAATATGCTTTAAGTACCTACCAACTTTTTCGACCTCAACTGGGTTAGTTGTATCTATGCGTGACATCAGATAATGCTTGATTTTATCAGTGCTCACATCGATTCTTAATTTGTTCGTCACACATGCCCACCCCCCTTACGTGTGAATTTGGTTAAAATCTAGGAAGTCGATTCCCCCTGCACCGGTGCCCCCGATGATTAAAAATCCCAAATTATTTCGGCGGGGGGTCTACCACCATTCATCATCCCACTTTGGTTTCTTTCTCCACTTTGAATAATCAACGTACCTTCCGTGCTTTTTGTTATGACAGTTAACGCACTTAGTTTCTAAGTTATCAGGATCTAACGCTAGTTCTGGATAATCTTCTAACTCTTTAATATGGTCAACTACTAACATGATCTTCTTACGTTTAGCAGACTCACTGTATTCATTTGTGTCGATTGTAACTCGTCCTTGTCGTTTGCATTCCTGGCACTCATAGTTATCACGTTTCTTAATATCTTCGCGTAATAACTTCCATGCTTTACTATCATAGAACTTGCGCTTTTGTTCTTTGGTTTTGTATTCAGGCATTTAAATCACCACTTCAAACAATTAAAAAAAGTGCCTTAGTAGGCACTTTACTTTTGCATTTCTTCACTATACTTTTTTGTTAAAATTTCCATTGATATCCAATGTGCAGTAATCTTTATTAGTCTTTTTAAGTCTATTAAATCTTTACTTTCCCAGATCCTCTCATAATGAGTTTCATCGTTCCCTATCCAAGATGCTCTTCTAGCAGTTTCTTTTATTCTAATATCATCTACATATTCATTAATGCATTTACCTAATAACTTTCTCTTTATTTCATTCGCTTTATTTGGATTAACTGATATGAGATAATCTTTTATTAGAAATTCGAGGGCTTTTCTGTACCCAACACCGCAAATTTGAAATAATTCAGCTTCTTCTGCCTCTGAAGCTTCATTATATATTTCTACAAATTTTTCAGATATAGTGTTAATTTCTTCATCAAAAGGAATTTTTTTAACTTTCTTAGACGGATAAATTTTTATTAGATTTTCACTAATATACTGTACTATGAAAAAGTCACCGCATTTATCACGCGGGCATCTGAGTACTAGTTGTAAATATGGTTTGCGTTGAAATGAATAATGTAATTCAGGTTCAATCCCAGTAGAACAAACTGGACACTCATCTGGTATTTTTGGAGAATTCCCAAAATGATACTGAATCGAAGTAGCGAAATCGGCTTCTTGATAAAAATACAAACTATCATTTTCTTGCATTATACAGACCTCCTTACAAACTATAGTTTTATTTCAACACCTAAATAAAAATTCCTGCAAAATTAACAGGAAAACCCATAAAAGTCGTCGAATGACAAAGGAGGTATTATTTTTAATTAATTACCTGTTTAGAGTAATCTTTGAGCCAATTAAAAGAGTTCTAATAACAATAATATATTTTAAAATGGCACTGGGAATTTTTTTGCTGTATATTTTATCAATCAGGATGTTTCAATCCTATTCTAAATACTACTTCGTTAGGAGTGGTTCTGCCGCTCCGTCCTGCCTCCGATTTTACACAAATCGCTATTAACCTGTCATTTTTTGTGTAGATTGTGCATTCTGTGAAATCTTGTCCACGATAGAATCTTTAATGTTATAGATGTGCCTTCTTGACAACCCCATGTGATGACCAATCGCACTCATGCTTAAACCATCTAACATGCATTCTAATACAGCTTTCTCTCTTGGATCTTGGATGACATGGATATTATTTTGAATGAATAGAACCTTGCATTCTAATTTCTGAACCCATTTACTTTTCTTGTCACGTCTAATCACTTCCTGGGCAACTGGATCACTAGTATTTCCTTTCGGTTTAGGCATAGTAGATTCTAAACCAGATTGAGCAACTACATTTCCTCCAACTACTTGTAATAAATCTCTCTGCCTCTTAATCTCATTTAACATCCAGTTATAGTCTCTAAGAGCACTCTCAATCTGTTTTTTGTTCATCTTTCCATCCCGCCCCTTCTTTTGCTAACTCTTTATAATAGTCACTGGGCCTAACCGGTTGTTGTACACCCGTTCGTTTATCTCGGCGGTGTCTACTCACTTTATGCTTAATCGTGTACGTCATTTGTTTCATGATTGAACCCCCTAATAAAAAAGAGCACACTCCAAGAGTCTATAACTCTCAGAATGTGCTCCTCGATTGTTTCGATAGAGCTTATTTATATGTGATTACAACAGGCATATTGACAAGTGATTTGACTAGTTTGTCGCCAACATAAACGTCATACTGCCTATCGACTGAGTCATGAAACTCTGCTGTCATGTCTTGTATTTTGGTAATCTCTTTCCATTCTCCATCAACTAAAATCTCTTTACCCAACTCCCATGATGAACCATCTAAATGTCTCGCAGACTCCACTCTTAAAATCTCTGCCATTGTCTCACCCCCAATTGTTTTGATAGAGCTTAATTTATGAACATTTTACTTAAATACAACTCCTTAATTTCTGAGTATTCCGCTGGAGACAACCCTGACACTCCATGAGAGATAAATCTGGGTAATACTTCTAAGTTATCTACATGAGATGACCCGCCTAATGATACTGGTATTTTTCGACTAATCCACAACCTGAGACCGTTATTTATGCTCTGGTTTTCAATGTCTTGTTCTATCGTCCTGTTTGTAATCTTACATTTTTCGTGTTTACAAAATTCTCTAAACTCATCTAAAGAACACGTTTCTATGCCAGTCTCTTGCTTTAAACTAGACCATCTAGCTTGTGTGTTTTTGATAAATTCTTGATAATACCCTTTTTCTCTTTGATTCCTACAATCTTTACAAATACTTACTTTTCCATCTTGAGAGACGGCGTTTGGTGTATAATTGTTTAAATTTCTGTAAACTCCACACGCAACACAAAGTTTATATTTATGACTTCCGTACGAAATTGTTTTAGATTTAATATTTGATATTGGTGAACACCTCTGACTTTCCCAAATCACATTAACCAAACCATCATTTATCATTTTGTTGACAACTGCAACTTCAATCATTTTATCCCCTCACTTCTTCGTATAACTAATCTCCACATGAGCAGGTCGGTTATTCTGCCACGTGATCACTTGTTTTCCGAAACCTACACCAGGCGTATCCACTTTAACCAGTTCCCCATCTCTCACCATCAACACCGCATTCTCTCTTAAATCTACTTCAGCGATCATTTTGTTCTTGTCCATTTGTAGCGCCCCCTGTTACAATTAACTTAACGGCTAGTGGGGGCGCGAGCTCCCTTTTTTTTATGTCAAAATATCAATTAGGATATAAATCATGATGATTAACGCCACGATACTTAAACTACTTACAATGCCAAATGTGATAAATGTATTCTTCATCAAGTCACCTCACTATGTCTCTAGAACGGAAGATCGTCATCATTTAAATCTACCGGCTCTCCTTCATTTTCTAACCCTTTATGATTTGGCTCATTTTGACCCGTATTTGAATTTTGTTGATTACTAGACTTAGAACCCTCAGACGATTTATTTTCTAAAAATTGAACGGATTCTGCTACAATTTCGGTTATGAAAACACGCTTTCCATCTTGTCCATCAAAACTTCTCGTTTGAATTCTTCCGTCGACTCCAACCATAGACCCTTTTTTCATGTAGTTTGCTAGATTCTCAGCTTGTTTGCGCCATATCACGCAATTTATAAAGTCAGCTTCTCGGTTTCCTTGTTGATTTTGAAACGGTCTATTGACCGCCACCGTAAAATTTGCAACAGCAATTCCTGAACTGGTGTAACGTAAATCAGGATCAGCAGTAAGTCTTCCTGTTAGAACGGCTCTGTTAAGCATTCTCGTACATCTCCTTTAGTCCTAAGTATTCAATCTTGTTGTAAATGGTTTTTCTTGTAACATTTAACCTTCTCGCTATTTCGGTTGGCTTTTTACCTTCTTTGATTAGTTCAATGACTCGTTGATCTATATCTTTGTATGAGGGATGATTTGTTTTATCTTTGAAGCGTTCTTTAGTGCTCTGACTTACTTTTTTTCTCATTTCTAAACTGTAAGTTCTGTTTTTGTTATGCATAGAACTATGTTCTCCGTGTGTCATTAACTCCAAATTATTTAAACGATTATCATGCTTAACCCCGTTTTTATGATGGACTACTTCATCTTTCTCTAGGTACCTTTCTAACTTCACTTCCATCATGACTCGGTGTTCAAAAACATATCCTAATACATCTGAGTTCGGATGGGTCTTTATGCAGAGCAAAATATATCCATGTGGAGAACGCTTCCTACCAGTTACATTGTGAATTTCACCGTTAATAATGACTGAGTAAAACGTTTGTTTATGTTTTGGTGCGGGCACAATTCATCACTTCCTTTTAGTTTCTGGTTCGTATACGTACCGGCGTCCACTTACTCGAATTACCGTTGGTATGTTTCGCTTCGTTTTCTCTACCTTCGCAACGGGTCTATATTTATCGCCTTTTTTATAGGTCCTCATCCCAAATCACTATCTTTAACAAATACTCCGCTTACCATTTTTCCTCTTCGGTCCTTGATTTCTTCATAAGCTTGATCAATACAGTCTTCTATACTTAACCCTAGCTGTTCAGCTAAAATCACTAGCACCACATACATATCACCAATTGAATCGATCACTTGATCTAAATTCTTTTTCGACATCCCTTGGCAAAGTTCACCAAACTCTTCTCCTAGCTTGATAGTTTGTTTATCTGGCTCAGCTGTATTAAGCCCTCGGTCTTTCGCCCACTGCTGTATATTGGTTGTTAAAATGTTTAAGTCCATGTTTTCACTCCTTCGCTTTGATACGTCCACCTAAATCAGCAATTATTTTGGTGTATGTCTTCAAACATTTCATAACTAGTACTGCAGTAACAATGGTCGGCAATGTAAAAATGATTAACAAAAATATGGTGAACTTACTGAACCACAAAACAAGCGCCATAAATAACACAAATAGCACAAACGTTAGAATAACTAAGAGAACAAGCAGAAAGCCTATTAGCGTCTCTTCATCCCTTAATGTTTTTCGGTCATCTAAACTCAAGTTACTTAGTTGATCATTCGTAAAATACTTTCTGTAGACATTCATCTAATCACCCAACTTCCACGTAATTTTCGTGTACTTACTTTAAGTCCACTATTTTTTAATGGACTGCTAGAGTCATAGATTGTCACCATCTAACCGCTCTTTTAAACACTTGACTTCATCATGAAGAATAAAGACCATAGCGAATAAAGATGTAATCATAGCGTTTTGTAGCTCCCATACAACTAACCAAAAGATTGAAAAGACAGAAAAGAAGCAAATAGAAATTGTATTTAAGATTTTCATAATTTATCACCTTCTAATGCTTGACGTGCTTTAGATTGCATTTTTACAACAACTCTTTTTGGTTCTACATTGAACTGTGAATAAGCGATACTTTCTAACACTTCACGATAGCGTTGGTTTTTAATGTGCTTCTTCTCTAATGCTCTTTTATGCTTGCCTAACTCGTAAGATAAATCAGCATTTTTATTCTCCAATTCCTCAACAAGTTCAGCTTGTTTAATGAGCCATTTCAAATCAGACACATCAATTTCATGTTCTGACAATGTTTCGCTTTGAGATAATGCTATATCAATCATATTTGTGTAATTCTCTTTGATTTGTTTAAGTCGTTCACTCACGTTATCCCTCCTATCGCCTTTTAATAATTTCTATCGATACCCTTTCCTTGCCGTACATATCATTCTTTTCAACGTAGTCTTTGAAAAGCTCAGTCATATAACTCGAAGAATGGTGTCCGATTGAGCTTCCGTAAAAATTACCGTTTAAATAAAATTGATAATGTGGCGTTTCTTCTCAACTCATTCTATCCCTCCTAATCTTCGCTCTCTTCTGCTGCTACCTTTAATAACACAACCAACGCCCCAGTTACATATGCTAAGAACTCAATGAACAATTATTGACCTCCTAAGCCGTTCTATCATCATCTAGATACAGCGCTAATAATTTTTCCAAACGGTTAATTTTTTCTAGATTGTGTGATTTCATGCCGCCTTTATCTCTTAATTGTTGTTTCATTTCATCGTTGTTTTCGCTCAACACTTGAATTTCTTCGACTAAGCGATTGTTTTCAATCTGAAGTTGCTCAATAGTTGTTTCATGCTCTTTTTTGGTATTTAACAGTTCATTTATTTGCTCAAAAAGTTTATTTGTTTCTTTCTTATGCTGATTTTTAAATTCTTTCATTCGGTTAATGTGATCATCCAAAGGGATTGTTTTAGCATTTGGTCTTGGTGATTCTTCTTCAGGTGATTCAGCTGATGAATCATTAGTTTCTTTTCGGAGTTCATTTATTGCTTTCCGTCGCTTTTGACAGAAATATTGGTATTGCATACCTAGTTGCAAAGCCATTTCACCTAGTGTGAATCCTTGTTCCCTTAACTGCTCTATTTTTTCAATATCGAATGATTTTAACTGGGATAAACAGTTGTTTTTTTCTTCCTCGCTCATATCCTTTTTGTGCAGCAACTCATTATCCAAATCACGTAAATTGTTATTCGTTTTAGCTGCTTGATTATCCATCACGTGATCTCCTTTACTCTTACTGGTTTGATTGAGTGTTTTGGTCTTTTGTTTAGTATTCTTTCTTTTTCTTTTAGAATTGGTAAGGGATAATAACTTTTGGCCAAGATCTCTTAACTGATTTTCAATTTCATTTTTCTTAATTTCTGATTTTGCAACTTTAAGCTCTTCTTCCAACTGATTAATTTGAAATAATATATCCATTCGCTTCATGAGATCCCCCCCTTAACCAATTCATTTAACTATTTATAATCATCATCTAATAACACTCCAACCGTGCATTTTTCTGGGTTTTTTCGTTTGGCCAAACGTCGTTTAGCAGTTGGCATTGTTAACCATTTAATATATTCTGGTTGAACTCCCATTTCTTCTGCGCACTCTTCAGCTGTACCCATAGCGATAATGTTTTCACCTTTGTAAACAGCATATTCTTTAACCATAAATACACCTCCATATCAAGAGCTGGTTTGTAATTCATTTTCATTGCTTGCTTCAGGAATGGTTAATTGTATAACCCCTTGATCTACTACAAAAGGCTGATACCCATTGCTGATAGATTCTTTTATTTCGATTAAAGCTTCTCTGTCTAGTTTTCTTTCACAAACAGGTCCTACTCCACGATCAATCGATTCATTATCCTTCAACTTTCTGTTGCAGACTGCACATCGATAGATCAACTCAATTCCTCCCATCCGCTCCCCTTTCGCTTGATCAGTGTCAGCTTCTGGGGATATTTTTTCTCAAACAACTTACGCTTGAGCTTGAAGTCTTTCGTCTCCATTCCTTTCACATCAACCGTCTCAATCGTGCCGTCGTTATGTTCAATCTCGAAGTCTGCGATATATTCAATGGCTCGGAACGTTTTGCCGCGCTTTTTGAATTTCTCCTGCAGTAAATATTTAGGCTGTAGTTTGAAGTCTTTGATTTCTCCAACACGCTTTAATAGCTTCAAGTGCAAATAATATTCAGCCTCAGCCTTTGAGTCGAATTTAATATCATCAATGACGGTTTTATGCGCTCGGTATTTATGCGGTTTCTTGAACTTTTGACGCATATTTTTTCCTCGCTTCCTCAATTCTTCTGTCTGTTCGTTCGCTCATGGCTATGACTTCTTTTTCAGTCATCCCAGTACCCATCACCTTATAAATGCCTGGCCCTTCTTTTTGCCACATCAATAATCCCCCTCACGGCGATCACGCCCATCTATTTCTATTCGTTTTGCCCCGGCCATCATGCGAGATATAATGCGTCCACCTTGTACATGGCCGTATTTATCTTCAAAATCACCAGCTTGATAATTCGTTGTAAAAACAGTTGGTTTATCTTCCCGTAATTCAACTAACTTGAATATCTTCTCGCTAGCCCACGATTCGAACTTGCCTTTTTGATTGTTGTATTCAGCTCCTATGTCATCCAAAACGAGCAAATCTAATTCAGCTATCATGTCGTAAATAGATTGCTCAGATAAATCAGGGTTGTCATAAGTGCTTTTAATTAAGCTCAGATAGTCATCTGACATCATAAACATGGTTGTATATCCTCGGTCTTTAAGAGCTTTAGAAATAGCGTAAGCTGCATGGCTTTTTCCGACACCCATTGGGCCGTATAAAACTAGTGAGTGGTAGTCAAGTTGGCCAAAGTTCAAAATATATTGAGCGCAGATTTCCCGTAATTGCTTTTCGGATTCGTTCTCCCACTTCAAATCGTTCAACGTTTTACCTTTCAGCTTATCTGGAACCTTTTCATACTTGAGTGAAAAACCTTTCGCCTTATTGCCTTTAGGAACTTTCGCTTCTCCTGATTCCGGATCCATTTCCAATTTGGGTAGACGCTTTCTTAGTTTGTTGTTATCACATGTAAGACAAACAGAAGTTTTAAGAGTTTGTCCGTCCTGTTGGGTTCGCTCCATAATTGGCACTTCCGATTGGCACTCTTCGCAGATTCGTGTTCCTATTTGGCGGATTCGACCAAGTCCTATATTCTTCATCACTTGCTTCAAACCGTCTTGTGTATTTTGCAATTCCTCACCTCCAACTTGAATAACGGCGCTGCTTAGTTTGATTTTGGTTTGGGAATGTTTTCACGTTATTTTGATTCTCATATCGCATCATTTTTTTAACTTCACATTTGGTTTTAATACCTTGTTTTCGCCAGAGATTAAGCTTGTTATAAACAAATTTCCATGTGCGTCCATTTCCTCTAGCAGATTCTTTGATCGCTTCTAAAATCATTTCATCAGGATTATCAAAGCCAAAGTTTTCAGTAATGTCATTTAAATCCTCCAAAACAATTTGAGTTAATTCATGTTCTCTAACGATGTTATATTTTTTAAGGGCATCAATAATTTCGTCGCGCGCGCGTTCCTCTTTCTCTTTATTGTCTTTAATATATGTCTTTAATACTGTCTTTAGGGAGCTCACACGCCTTGCCCTGTCTAACTTCAAAGGATGTCCTTGTAAGTGTTTTACTAACATGGGTGTAAGTGTTTTACTTACATTTTTATTGATAAATGTAAGTGTTTTACTTACTATTTCGGATTTCGAATTATCTTCTTTTGTAAGTGTTTTACTTACATTTTTGCGCTCTAAATTTTGGTGAATAAGGTGTTTGAATTTTTCAGAATCCCAATTTTTGTTGGGATTTACTTGCCACATTTTGTAATTTTTATTGATGCTAAAGATCATGTCCTTTTCATTCCAATTAAGTACGGAACACTCTCTTAAATATTTGAGCTCTTTTTTTACGTCCTGCCTATACAATCCAGCTATCTCAAAGTCGGCAAATTTAGGAATATAGCAATCTTTTTGACCGGTTCCATAAGATAATCGCCAAATTAATAGGATGAGGTTCTGTTGACGTTTACTAAAGCTTCGCCTTAACACTTCATTCCAAAGCTCGTTAGCTATTCTGATGTAACCTTTTTCTACTTGAGGACTTGCCACCTTAATCACCACCTCACGCTACATAAACGGGTTTGCCCGTAAGTTGTTGTATATCCTCTTTAAATCGTTGCTCATTGCTGTTGTTATCACTTAAATGCAATAAATGAATCTCCTGAACTTTCGATAGATCATTAGCTTGTAGAAAACCTTTTACATTCTCCAAACTAAAATGTGAGCGTAATAAACGCTTTTTCATCACTTTAGGTACTCGACCTGAAGAAATATTGTCATTCAGTATGTCTAGGCTGTAGTTGCACTCTATTAAAACGTGTGTGAGCCCTTTAAACTTGTATCTGATGTAATAAGTATCTGTCGCGAATAAGAGCTTCTCACCTTGATTATTGGCGATTAAAAAGCCAAATGGTTCAGCTGTGTCATGTTGCACATCAAACGGTAATATGGTCCATGTTCCGAGTTGAAACGACTGTTTATTCTGGACCGTTTTAATTCGGTGATGTTTATGGTCAATCGCTTCAGCTGTTCCTGGACTCATATAACAATCAATGCCTGCCTTAGTTACCTCTTTGAGTGATGCGCAGTGATCATTATGCTCATGTGTGACTAAACACCCTACTAGTTTGCTAGTCTTAAACTCTATCGTTCGTTGTATGTCCTTGAATTTAACTCCACACTCTAAAAGTAAGGGAGAGTGCCCATCTGTAATGAGATAGGCATTCCCTTTACTACTAGATCCAATTACTTTAATATCAATCATTTAAAAACCAGGCCCATCAGCTTCAGTTGCTTGTGGTTCTTCTTGGCCAACTGCATCATAAATGGCTTGATCACTATCTCCTTGAGGTTGATGGTCTTCTTGGTTTGAAGTAGTTGATTCTTCTTGATGTTCAGTTGCTTCAATGTCGATAAATTCTTTGTTTGCGTTTTCTTCTACTTCTTGTTCAAGTTGTGCCTCTTCAACCATTTCATCTGTTTGATTGAAGTGATTAATTATTAAACTGCCATCGTCACTAGAGTTAATAAATTTCTTACAAGCACGATTGATGACCGTTTTCTTGGCCATTTCTTGTTTGAAATTGTCATGAGTAGATCCTTTTTTCTCAACTTTTTGGTCTTTGCCCCACATTTGTGATTGAGACCAAGCCTGACGAATTTCGTCCATCGTCATAAGTTCTGTGTAAACATCATCACCTAAATCAATGATGCAGTAAGCGCCAATAATGTTCTCTTTGTTGATGTTGCCAAATTTTTGTTTGTGTTTAAGGTTCTTCACACGACCGTTAACCATTTCGTAATCAACATCGTCACCTTCATAAATCACGTTAGCGTCAATACTTTTAGCACCTGTTACCCTTTTAGTAACGGCCATTGTTCCAAAATATGAACGTTGAAATGTAAGTGTCTGGCCATAAGCGATAAAGTAACCTTGGTTCTTAGCTGGGTTTAAACCTTGTACGACCATGTTTAGAAGTGAATTAGCGATACTATCTTTAGAACAAACTTCTAAAACGGGTCTATAACCATCCTGTTTACCTGTTTTAATCTCTTGAAGTTTGAGCCACGCTGATTTCATAGCATTCTCCGGTGAGTAGTTCGCAGGAAAATGGAGCTCACCATTCTCCTGGAACTGTTTAACTTTATCCGCAACTACGTCCACTGTGTCTTTCTTCACTAAAGCTAATTGATTTTGATTGTTACTCATATTTGATTTCCCCTTTCATTAATAATGGATTTAACTCTATGTCCAAGTTCATCTGACAAAACAGTAGCTGTAATACCCGTACCTCTGTTTTGTTGACAAAAATCAGATAAATTACGTCCTAGATCAATCTGTATCTCATCGTCTGTCGCATTGGAAACTTCTAAAACAACAACGTGATTTTTCTTTTCCATTAAACCGCCTCCCTTTGCGCTTGTTCTGGCGATTCAATTCTTAACTCTTTGTCCTTCTCAGACACAACCAAGCTAATCGTTTGAGCATTGGTGTCAATTAACTCTGTAACAGCCTCTGCATTATCAATAAAGATCGGTGCTTCAAAGCCATAATGTTTAGAAAGCGTATTAATAATGTCTAAGCCAACGTTGATACGAGCTGCATTATTTAATCCACTTGAATATGGAACACCTTTAAATAACGTTTCGCAGGTTTCTTCTAAACCACCATGATTTAACTGAGTAAATAATTTAAAATGAGCGTATTTAAATTTGCTGTTAATCTTCTCTTCAAGCATGTTGACTTTCGTTCTTATGAATTCATCTGCTAGGTAAAGCTCTTCTTCCAGCTGTTCAAATTCTGCAGCAAGTCGTTTTTCTTCATCTTCCAGTTCCTTGATACGTTTTTGACTGCGTTCAGCTGTATCAATTTCGCTAACCTTAACTCGTAGTTCTTGTTGCTCTAGTTGATGCTTCCCAATTTCCTGTTTAATAGTTTGAACAGAGTCATAAACATTAGCTTCTGCATCTTTAATCTGCTTTTCAACCTCTTGACGCTCTTTTAATTTACTTTGGTATTCAGGAACCTCTGAAACGTCTGTGACGTGCTGTTCTAATTCTGCTATTTTGCCATTAAGCTTTTGGACCTTATCTTCTTTTTTCTTAATCTCAGTTTCTAATTGAGTGATTTCTGTTTGGTGTTTTTGGTTGTCCGCTAGAAGTTTTTCAACTTTCATTTTGCGGTCTTGTCCTTGTAGTTTAATTTGCTGTAGTTTGTTCGCTTTCTTTTGATTAAACTCATTAAGTGCCTTTTCACGAGCTGACTGTATTTGTTCTTCTGGGAGCTCTTGACCACATGTTGGGCAGTTGCAATCTTCATCATGTGTAAACTCTTCTTGGTCAACGTCTTTCCACTCTTCTCGAAGATTATCCATTTCGACTCGATAATCAGTAATACGTTGTTGATTACTTTGAATTAGTTGCTCGAAGGTACTAATTTTCCCGTTTAACAATTGAATATTAGACTCTTCTTCCTGTTTAGAAGTTCGAAGTTTAAATAGCTCTTCTTTTCCTTGTTGATCATGCTCTTGTTTGATATTAGATAATTCTAAATCAATGTCGCTAAG
Organism: Piscibacillus sp. B03; assembly: GCF_052246295.1. Classification (NCBI taxonomy): domain Bacteria; kingdom Bacillati; phylum Bacillota; class Bacilli; order Caryophanales; family Bacillaceae; genus Piscibacillus; species Piscibacillus sp. B03. The sequence continues at coordinate 14,184 of NZ_JBQQCO010000028.1, forward strand.
TTGCTTTTTAAGATTGCTGACTTCTGAACCATTGTTTAAGCTATTGATTTTCTCTTGCTTTTCATCGATTTTATGTTGAATAGACGCTATCTCTTTTTCTAATGACTCTTTATTTTCGTTAACCTCAGGCTTATTACGTTCGACTTCAGCAATTAGCTCTGGGATTACATCAAGTCGTTTGTTAATCTCTTTACGTTTAGCAGCAATAACCTTCTTATGGTCATCAATGGAACGATTGCCTAATACATCAAGCAATTTAGTGAGATTGTTATTTGAAGAAATCACTTCTCCATCTGATACATCACCAGCAACTTCTAGTAACGTATCTCGACGCTCTTTCCATCCCATATGCTCATTAAAATAGCTTGGTGAAGTTAGAAGCTTAAACACTTTTTCATCAATAATTTCAGCAACTTTATCGTTGTATTCTTTCTTTTTGGAAGGGACACCATCGATGTAGTAATCGGTGGTATGACCTGAAAATTCTTTACTAGCTGAACCGCGTTTCTTCGTCCATTTTTCCTTGTAAACCTTCTTGAGCGACAATTCATGACCGTTAAGTAAGAATGTTCCTTCGACTTCATGATCTAGGTTGTGAAGTTCGTTACCGTGCGCATCAACCGTTTTGATTTGAAAGTCTTTCTTGTTGTTCGAGTCCTTATCAAATAGTAACCAAACAAATGCGTCAAATACCGTTGTCTTACCAGTTGCATTGTCGCCCATAATCCTGAGTGAGTCGCTGTGCGTGTCTAAGGTGAAATCTTGAATACCTTTAAAATTGTGTAAGTTAAGCGATAAAAGTTTTAACGTTTTCATTTAACTTCCTCCTTCAATAACTCTGGATTCTCATAAATGTTTCCGACTACTTCTACCTCGTCATAGTAATAAACATTGTCATTTCTAATATCTTCAACAACCTCTATGCTTACAGTGGTTGTATCAGTTTTTAAAATAGTCATCTTGGCTTTATAAATGTCGCCTTCGTAAATCTCTGTACCGTTTTTGTCTTTCAGCCCTGTGTATTGCATTAATGGTGAGTAAAAATTATCTTCTTTATCAGCAAATAACAGAAATTCTTGTAGATCTGGACGATCTAAAATGTGTTCCCAATCCAACATGACTTTTTGTTGCTTATCCCAAACTTTGAATTTAATATCCCTCATAGGCACCCTCCTTGCCTACACTCTCAAAACATGGTTTAATGAATGTAGGCAAATTTTCTTGTGAATTTGTGAAATGACCACTTTGCGGAGTGGTTATTTTTTTGGATTAATATTGTAATGCAGATGATGAATTTGAATCCCCTTCGCTTGCATGTCTGCAGCAAACAGTTTTAATTGCTCTCTAGCTTCTATTTTGGTCTGTAGATCTAATGCTTGGTGAAACGATTTATGCATGGCTTTCATAAACCCTCTAGCTTCTTCAAAATCTTGATGACGTTGAGCGATACTTGCTCGTTCAAGCAGATACCTCATACAAGCCATTTCTCTTTCTAATTGTTCCTCTGTACTGAAATTTGGCAATTAAGCAACCTCCTGTTCTAACATCAATTGTTTAACTCTGTTATATAATTGAAGCTCTCTATGATTGACTGGGTCTTGTAGATCATAGGCATCTTGTAAATCTCGTCTCATGTTGTCTAATGCCTGAAGTACGTTATGACTTTTCAAAGCGCGTTGTAAGCGTTGCTCCCATTTAGTTAGCTCTCCGTAGCTCATCTTGTTCACCCCTTCCTAAGTCCTGCTCAACCGTATGTTTCGCTTGCTCTAACCATTCGAGCGCTTGTTCAGGCGTTTCAAAATTCAGAAACAAACACTCGTCAACCACCATGCTGTGCGCCATAATGCTGTAACGACGCTTCGCCATTGGGTATGCTTTCATCTTCTCCAACTTGTTCACATCAACGCTAATTTGCATCGTTTAGCCTCCTTTGCTTGGTTAGTGAACTATTTAACCAACCTCTCAGCTCTTAACCTTTGTTCAGCTGAACTGAAGATATCGTTAAATTTGAAATTATAATCCTTACAAAGCTTCGCAATCTCAAACTCTAAAAAGGCAATCGCCTCAGCTGATTCAACCAATGCATCTTCAATCTGTTGTCTTTCAAATTCTTCAATGTATTTAGGTTGTTTAGCTAGTAATGCTTCATCAATAGCTTCAAGAGCGTCCATCATTTCTTTTTTCGCTAAAGCGACAGCTGCTAATCTGTGAGTGTCCAATGCTTCACCGTCCAACCAACCTAGCCCCCAACCTTTATACTCATGGGCTGTTTCAATTCCTAAACGTGGATCGTTATATTTTGAAGCCATGTGATTGGCTCTTTCAGCGCTAACTGATCGCTCACCTGTTTCGTGTTTAGAAATAGCTTCTCTTGTGTAGTTTGTTTCAAGACCTAATTGAGTCTGGGTCAAACCAGCCGCCTTTCTAGTTTCTCGTGCCATTTCAGCTGATTGAGTACCTTTACTCATGGTTTTCACTCCTTCCTGTACCGTCATAAAATACATAGATTGGTAGAATTTAACTTGAGGTTCGGTTGACCTCTTTCAACTTAATAGGTCTGCCGTATTTCCTTGATAAAATGATTTCAGCAGCGTGGATTAAGTTCTTACGTTTCTGAGAATTCTTAAAATCAGGTGGAGTAGATGTTTTTATTGCCCTTTGTTCTTGCATTTTCAGAGCCCCCTTTCTTGATTGGAAATGCACAGATCAAACACACATTTTCACGAATGTTTGTGCTTTGACAGCGTGGACAACAAATGTAAGTAAGGTTGTCCACTTAAACCACCTCGATTGTTTGTTGACGATTAGCTTCGTCAATTTCAATTCGTAAAGAAGTTGACGGAGTCCACATTCCAATAAAGCGTAAACCTTCCTCAAATTGCTTCTTCGGCAAGTCTCCATAGCGCGGAATTTCAAAGTGATTCTTGAAGTCTCTCCAAAATGCCGAGAACACTTTAAATGCCATGGTTTTATAAGCGTTGGTTGACTTGCCTCCCAATGCCTCTACGACAATGTGGTTGGCGCGTTTTTTTATGATTTGTTCTTGTCTGCCGTCAATGCGCATGGTTTCTTCAAGATTGGTAATTCGTTTATCCTGGTGTACGAGTTGATTCACTGTACTTTGTAATATCTCCAGTTGATTTTTAGGCTGCTCTGTTTGATATGATCCTGTTCTATGGATAGAAGGTATGACTTCATCAAAGATCCATTTTTCGTACATGGTTGCTTTTTCTCTTATTTTTGGGTTGCGACTTTGCTTTGCAGCTCCAACTATTAAGCGCGGAACATTCCCCATCGAGATAAACCTTTTATTTTGGTTACCACCATTCGTAGGGACGTTATAAGTTATAACCCCCTCTGGATGGCAATGACTTTTAACTGCAGTATGAGGTTGTTTGTATTCCAAGGATTTAGCGACGTCAGTTGCACTGAAATACTCTTTTTCATTAACTAAAATGACTTGTAATTCACCAAACTGTTTATGGTTAAAACTTTTTAATTGATTCACTTTTTATCGCCTCCTATTTAACTTTTTAATTTATATGTTTCATCGTTTAATGTTCCAAAAAACTCTTCTGTATCAAGGTGTAACGCAATGGACGTTTCCTCTGCGTCCTCTCCAATATTTAATGTTTGTTGAAGAATATTGATCGCTAACTTTTTTTCTTCTAAAGTCATGCCATCTAATGATCTTCTAGCTTGTTTCACTTTGTTAAGGAATATGTGAGTACGTTGATCTTGGTTCACCTAAGACACCTCCTGTTCTTTTTGTTCACTTGTAGTTAACTTAGATTGTAAAAAAATATCGTCCGGATTTTTATTGAATACACGAGCGATTTTTACTGCTAAGTCATAACTCAAACGGCGCTTACCATTTTCAATCATCCAATAATGCTCTTTTGAGATATTTACTTCATTTGCAACATCTTGACATGTCATGCCATGTCGAGTACGTGTTTGCTTTAATTTTTCAAGCGCCAAATGTCTCAACCCCTTTCGGTTAACTTGAAGTTAATTATATAATAATTCACTTGCAGTTAACTTGTCAAGCGTATTTATAAATAAAATTACTTTTTAGTTAACTTTGTTTATTTTAACAAACAGTTAACTTATAATGGAGGTGGTCAATATTGTGTTGTTAGTAAAGGAGAAAAGCCTAATGGATGGGGCCAGATTAAAGAGACTTAGAAAAGAAAAAAAGTTAACACAAGCTGAGCTTGGTGAAATTATTAATGTGTCTAAGGTATCTATTTCTGGTTACGAAAGTGGAGATCGAACACCTGATACTGATAACCTACGTAGAATGGCAGATTATTTCGAAGTTACTACAGACTATTTATTAGGTAGAACAGATAATCCCAAAGGCTATGAAACCGACTTCGACCCTATAGCCGAGCACAACCGTTTACTAAAAAAATACGGCATTGAGGACTCTGGCTTCTTCGATATAGAGAAATGGAAACAGATGGGTCCAGAAGAATTAAAGCAGCTTGAGGATTACTTTGAGTTTATAGTGAGTAAGGCAAAAGAGAAAAATAAAGATAGCGAGTAAATAACTACATACATCAAGATCGAGGCGCACTTTGATAATGGGTGTGTCTTTTAATTGTAACTAATTTTAAGGGGGATTTTTAAATGGGTTTACTAGATTTTCTATTCAAAAAACCAAATGAAAGTAACGACAAAGCATCAAATGATAAATCTACTTGGGTAGATGCACAATACATAAAGGATCCGAAAGAAAAAGAAAAGTTTCTCCTGAGTTTGACACAAAAAACTAAGAATCCAATTGATCTCCATTTCACATATAATCAACTTATAGACTTGTATTACAAACAACGCGATGAATGGAATCATGCGCTATCCGATTGCATTAAATACTGCAAAAAAGACATTAATAAAATGGATGAAATTATAAGAGAGTTTAAAAAAGATCCATCTTATAAGAAGAATGGTTCATTACCTAGGATGCCGTCTTTTGAGCGATTAGCTATTATCTATGATAAGCAAGGTAACTATCAAGAGGCTATTAACATCTGTAAAAAAGCTATTAGTTATGGTTTGAATGACAAAACCAAAGGTGGCTTTAAAGGTAGAATAGAACGTTTAGAAAAGAAATTGAACTAATACTGTTATACTCTATAATTTAAAATTGGTGTTAATTTCAATTAACATAAATAAATTTACTCAGGGGGTAATTGATAATGAAAAAACTATTATCACTTCTACTAGTTTTAATGCTGACTATCTTCTTGGCAGCATGTGGTGGCGAATCAGAAGTTCAACAAGTTGAAGGTGATGGATCACCAGAAGAAGAAGAAACAAACAACGAAGAAGGTACAGACGAAACGGAAACAGAGGAAGAGTCGGAAGAGGAAGCTGAAGAAGAAACTAAAACAGCAACTATCGGCGACACAATTAGTTTTGATGGCTTAGAAGTAACAGTGAACGAAGTCAAGACGAGTGAAGGCTCAGACTTTGAAACACCAGAAAACGACTTTTATCTTATTTTAGATATCACAGTTAATAATACAACTGAAGAGGCAGCTAACATTTCAACTATGATGCAGATGACCTTGCAAGATGCTGACGGTTATTCTCATGATGTAGCTTTATTCACTGGTGTAAAGGGAAGTTTAGACGGTGAAGTCGGTCCAGGTAGAGAAAATCGCGGTGAAGTCGCATTTGACGTTGAACAATCTGACTCATATGAATTCATTTTTGACGATCCATTCACGACTGGACAAGCTATTTGGGAGTTTTCAGTTGAATAAACCATAACAAATGATGAAAGGTGTACACCAGATGTGCACCTTTTTTATACATGTAATCAAAAGAGGGGAACATTATGAGAGCTGCTTTATATGTTCGCGTTTCTACGCAAGAACAAAAAGAACATGGTTATTCCATTCATAATCAACTTGAAAAATTAGAAGCTTATTGCGTATCGCAAGATTGGAACATTGTTAAGACATATAACGATGCCGGCTTTTCTGCTAGCAGTATAGATCGCCCAGCCTTACAAGAATTGTTCACTGATATTGAGAATGATCTAATAGATGTCGTCCTATTTTATCGATTGGACCGTTTTACACGTTCAGTTTTAGACCTTCATAAAATGCTTGAAACAATGGATAAAAACCACGTCATGATTAAATCGGCTACTGAACCTTTTGACACGACAACACCATCTGGTCGATTGTTTATTAATATTATTGCCTCTATGGCTGAATGGGAACGACAAACGATAGTAGGGCGTGTTCAAGATGCTGTTCATAAAAGAGCAAGCATGGGTAAATGGCATGGTGGCATTGCTCCATTTGGTTACGAGGCAAAAGAAGGTTTACTATTTATTAATCCGGAAGAAGCTAAAATTGTTGAAAAGATATTTGAGTTAGCTCCCTTTCATGGAAAGAAGCGTATTGCTGAACAAATGAATACATTGGGTTATCGATTAAGGGGTAAACCGTTCAATCGAGATAATATCACGTATATCTTAACGAACCCTATTTACATTGGAAAAATCCGTTCGAATAAAGGTAGACACAAACACCGACTACCTTTGAGTGAGCAAGCTTTATTTGATGGTATTCATGACTCTATCATTAAAGAAGAAACATTTTGGATGGTAAACCATACTGAGAACGGAAAACGGTGGAAACGTTCTAATGCTAACGAATATATCTTTACTGGTATGTTGACTTGTTCGAGGTGTGGTGCAAATCTACAAGGAAGTAAGCTGCGTGACATTTATTATTATCGCTGTCGTAATACACGTATATCGCCTAAAACATGTACGTTACCTAAGATTAGAGAGGATAAATTAGAAGAAAAGATTGTTCCTGTGGTTGATAAACTATTAGATCAGTGGGAAGAACGGTTTACTTTCGACCAAGAACTAGAAAAACCTGAGAATGAAGCAGAACTTAAAGACATTAAAAAGAAGATGGATAAATATAAAGAGTTATTCATGAATGATCTGATTAGTATTGATGAACTAAATGGTAAGATTGGTATCTTACGTGAACGTGAGAAAGAGTTAGAGCAACATCAAAAAGTTGAAAAAGAACAAAATATGGATAAAGAAATATTGCTAGACTTTAAAACGCTTTGGAAGAATGGAGAACGGAAAGAGAAAAAACTACTTGTGAATAGTGTGTTTGAAAACATTGTGGTAGATATGCCATCTAATAATAAGAAGATGCAATGGCCATTAATCACTCAAGTTGAGGATGTGGATGGAGTGAAATTTGAGTCCTTTTGAGGTGTCTGCCAATTCCGCCACACCGGCATGTGAAGTAATTACGACAAGAATTAATATAACATGATTTAGTTTGTTTAGTCAATCTCTAAAATTAGTTAAGAAGGCAGGTCCTCCCTGCCTTCTTACTGTTTATAATTCATCAAATCCGTTGGTGTCAGATACTTTCGTATATTGACGGGATTTTTGCTCGAAGAAGTCGGACTTGCCTTCATCCACTTCTTTATATGCCCTGATCCACTTCATTGGATTCTCCGTAATATGAGGATAAGGTGCCTCCACACCTAACAGCTTACAACGTTTATTCGCTGTATACTTAATGTAGTCCTCAAGTTCGTCCATATTAATGCCATCAATTTTATTCCCAATTATATGCTGCCCCCATCTGACTTCCAGCTCAACCGCCTTCTTAAAGGTATCTGTCACAAACTGTTTGTTCTCTTCTGTGTTTAATCCTGGATTCTCATTCAAGGTTTCTTTATAAATATGCGCAAACAAATTCACGTGAATGAGCTCGTCACGGTTAATATAGTTAATCATCGTGCTCGTTGAGACCATCTTTTGATTTCGGGCCAAGTTATAAAAGAATGCAAAGCCAGCATAGAAGAATAAACCTTCTAACACGACATCATAGACAACGGACTCGATAAACGCTTGTGGTGTCTGTTCTTCCACAAATCGGTCATAGCCTTCTGCGATAAATTGATTTCGTTCCAGCAGCACCTCATCATGCTTCCAGTACTCAAAGATGCGGTCTTGTTCATCTTTATCCACTAATGACGATAGAACATAAGAATACGACTGGTTGTGGACCACTTCTTGAAACGATAGCACTTGCATCAAGGCCGATAAGCTTGAGTCCGTTAGATAATCTGCTACTTTAGCAGAATAGTCGGTTTGAATCGAATCTAGAAATGCTAGTAGTCCGATGATTTTCTTAAAGGTTTCTTGTTCGTCATTGGTCAATTCTGGCCATTGTTTACGGTCGTTAGACATATTAATTTCAAATGGTGTCCAGAAGTTGGCGAGCATATTTTTATACATTGGGTAAGCCCAGCTGAATCTGACATCATCCCAGTTGAGTACATTGGAACTTTCTCCATTAATAATGCCTGTTGATGCGTTGGGTGCTGAATAGTCATATAAGCGTCGTTTGTTTAAAACTTCAGTCATAATAGTGCCTCCTTTACGATGCGCAGCTTTCGCAGTCTTCTATATCTGATGAGGTTGATCTTGTATAATAAGTCGTTTTGAATTTAGACTTCCACGCCGTTAAATGTAAGTCCAATAATTCCTTAGCTTTAATGTTATTTTTGACATAGAAGTTAAACGAAATCGATTGATCGATATGCTTCTGACGTGCTTCGTTTTGTTTAATCGTCCACATGTGGTCTATGTCATAAGCTGATTTATATAACCAAAATGTTTTTGGACTTAAGTCAGGTGCCGTGACCGGAATCTTGTAATTTTTCTTTTCTTCTGAGTAGAACTTTTTAAAAATTGGGTCGATACTCGCCGTACTTCCTGCAATCAAGCTTGTACTTGAATTCGGTGCAACTGCCATTAAGTAACCATTTCGAACACCGTGCTCTTGAACCTCAGCCAATAAGTCGTTCCACTCCGTTGATTCATAGCCTCGATCTGTAAAATACTTTCCTGTTGCCCAGTCTGATCCTTCAAAATATGGGTAGGCTCCTTTTTCTTTCGCTAAGTCTTTACTTGCCTTAATCGTTAAGTAAGCGATTCGTTCATATAGCTCGTCCGCAAACTCAACCGCTTCGTCTGACTCCCAGCGAATACCTTTTAACGCTAACAAATGGTGATAGCCAAATGTCCCAAGTCCAACAGCACGATAGTTCTGATTCGTGATTTGCGCCTGCAAAACCGGGATATTATTAAGGTCAATCACATTATCTAGCATTCTCACTTGAATCGGAATGAGGCGTTCGAGCACATTTGCTGGAACGGCGCGTCCAAGGTTAATGCTTGAAAGATTGCACACAACAAAATCTCCTGGCGATTTAGTCACGATAATTTTGCCGTCTTCAGTGTACTGCTCTTCAACCGTTGTTGGGCTTTGGTTTTGTGTAATCTCTGTACACAGGTTAGATGAGTAAATCATGCCTTTATGGCTATTTGGGTTTTTACGGTTCACTTCATCACGGTAAAACATAAATGGCGTGCCTGTCTCCAATTGACTAACCATGATGCGTTTCATAATCTCAATGGCTGGCACTTCTTCTTTAGACAAGTCAGGGTGCCTCACACATTCTTCGTACCGATTTCTAAATGAACCTGCTCCATCCTCTTCATCGTAAAAGTCTTCTAAACTATAGCCCATTACATCTCTTACTTCATGTGGGTCAAATAAATACCAGTTCTCTCTTGCTTCAACTTTTTCCATAAATAGATCAGGAAGGCTGACACCTGTAAATAAGTCATGTGTCCGTTGGCGTTCATCCCCGTTGTTTAGCTTGGCGTCTAAAAACTTATGAATATCTTTATGCCAAACGTCTAAGTAAACGGCAATGGCACCTTGGCGTTGGCCTAGTTGATCAACACTTACAGCAGTATTATTCAGCTGCTTCATCCAAGGCATCACACCACTCGAGACACCTTTAAACCCTTTAATTGAACTACCATGCGAGCGAATTTTCCCAAGATAGACGCCTATACCGCCCCCATTTTTAGACAGGTTCGCAATATCGGTATTAGAGTCATAAATTCCTTGCAAGCTATCATCAACCGTATCAATGAAGCAACTAGATAGCTGGCCATGAGCTTTCCCTGCGTTAGATAATGTAGGCGTCGCAACTGTCATATACAAGTTACTCATCGCCCAGTACGCTTCTTTAACAAGGTTAAGACGTTTATCATTTGGCTCATGGATCATAAGTGTCATCGCAATCGTCATGAATCGTTCTTGCGGCAGTTCAAATACATGTCCTTCATGGTCTCTCGCTAAATAACGGTCTGCCAGCGTACGAATCCCTATATAAGTAAAAAGTTGATCACGCTCTGGTTCAATCACCGACTCCAATTCATGAAATTCTTGTTCATCATAGTAAGTTAATAGCTGATCACTGTAGATGCTAATTTGTGTTAAATGCTTAGCCAATTCATAGTAACGACCGTACTTTAAGGATTTCGAATAACCACGATTCACAGCCGCTTCTTTATATAACTGATCTAAGTAAACTTTTGCGCATACATAAGTCCAATCAGGTTCATCAACACTAATGTTTTCAAGTCCTCTTAGTAAAATTTCATTGGTGATTTGCTGTTTTGTGATGTGATCTTTGGATTGTACTGAATTCATAACTTTTTCAACAAAAGTTTGGCCATCCAAATCCTTAAAGCCCTTTAACGCTTCGTACAAATAGTTCCTAAGATGCTCTTCATTAAAAATTGTTTCATGTGTGCCTTCTTCAGTCACAATCGCTGGTACAGTTTTGACTGTCATCATGTTCCCTCCAAAATAAAAAATTCGCTTCCCACGGGGAGAAGCGAACAAAACGATATGTATATGCCTTAGTTATACGATGTACGTCAGACAAGGCCGTATATCGTTTCATTCTCTCAATCCCCGAAGAGTGTGAAACTTTCCTCATTAAGGCAGGTCTCCTGACTTGCGCATCTCCCTACTCTGAACCTTCCCTTACAGTCGCCCATCGTTAGAACTAATCTGTAAAGTGGTTATTCATTTCGTCCGCGCTTACAGTTGCGGGGGCAGTTCTGGAGTTTCACCAGATTCCCTTTCAAGCTACAAGCACCTTAACAAGAGTACTATATATAGATTTTAAAGTTAATGAAACACAATATATTGTGTTAATTTGCATTATAGATGATTCAGTCAAATAATACAAGAGGGTTTTAATAGATTTTATAATTAACCTTTAATGGCACCTTCTGTCATACCTTTTGTAATTCGTCTTTGGAAAATGGCATATAAAATGATGACAGGAATGATGGCGATGACAAGACTTGCAAATAACGTTCCCCAAGCATTCGTGTATTGCGCTTCACTACTAATGTAGTCGATCGCCAAAGCAAGTGTATAGTTTGTTTCGGTCTGTAAGAAAATGAGCGCCATGAAATACTCGTTCCAAAACTGGATCGTATTCATAATCGTAACCGTAATAATTCCGGATGTCGTAAGTGGCGTGACGATTTTCCACAGGATCCCATAAGGTGACATGCCATCGATAGCCGCTGACTCTTCTAACGACTTCGGAATCGTACTAATAAAACTGGTTAACACGAATATCGTAAATGGCAATTGCGATAAGGCATACACGACTGATAATCCTATGAGACTATCAAGTAAATTTAATTGATTAAGTAAAAAGAACAACGGAATCCATGCTAACACCATTGGAATCATCATGGCTGAAATATAGAGTGTAAATAAGAAGTTGCTGCCTTTAAAGCGAACCCTCTCAATGGCATACGCCGTTGGAATGGCTAACACCAAACAGAGAATTGCTCCCAAAGCTGTAACAATTAAACTGTTAAAAACACTCGTACCAATATTATATTCAGTCCAGGCCGTGATAAAGTTTTGATAATTAAATGATTCTGGAAATCCCCAAGGGTTCGCATATATTTCAGCATTAGATTTAAACGATCCAAGGAACATCCAAAATATTGGATAAAGTACTGCTAATGTCCATAATATTAACGGAATTCTAATGCCTGTTCTTGCTATTTTTTCCCCAATTGTTAGTTTCATATGCTTTCCCCCCTAGTACTCCACTTTATCTCTACGAAGCAAGAATTGCAGAATTAAAACCGTAATTAGTGAGAGTACCAATATCATGACACCAATCGTTGCCCCATAACCAAAGTTGTATTGTTTAAATGCCTGTTGATACAGATAGGAACCCATCACGTGTGTTGCATTGTTCGGTCCTCCACCCGTCATGACCTGTACAATGATAAAAGAACCATTTAACGTTGTAATAACTATGTACAAAATTGAAATCTTAATCTGTGGCCAAATTAATGGTAACGTCACGTGCCTGAATTGTTGCCACTCATTGGCCCCGTCAATTCGTGCAGCTTCATATGTACTTTTAGATATATTTGCAATTCCACCCATTAATAGAAGCATAAACAAACCAATTCCAGCCCATACGGATGGTAAAACAAGACTAGGTAATGCCCACTTTTCGTCTCCAAGCCATGGTCTTGCCCATTCGCCTAAGCCAATTTTCTCTAAACCGGAATTAACTAGTCCTAAACTTGGATTATAAATAAACATCCAAAGAATCCCTATTACAACTACTGACATAATATTTGGGAAGAAAAAGATAACTCTATAGAATGGCGCTTCCTTAATTTTTAGCTGAGTCAGAACGACCGCCACAAAAAGCGCAATAATCATAATCCCAATTACTTTCGTCACAACAAGGAAATAGTCATGCCAAATCGTAGCCGGAATAATATCATCATTAAGCAGTCTTTTATAGTTGTCTAGACCAACAAATTCTCGCGTGTTTGAAGCACCAGACCATTCAAAAAATGAAAAATAAAGTCCATTAAATAGTGGATAAAGAGTAAATATACTAAACATAATAAATGTCGGGACTAAGCAAAAGGCAAGGAATATATATTTTTGCTTCTTAGATTGTACCATCTCATGATCACTCTCTTCGCCTAAATAGTATATGGAATGCAGATATACCTCTGCATTCCATATATAATTCTTAAATCAAATATTATTATTCATTACGATAATTTTCTGCAGCCTCTTCAGCCTTCTCAACAAATTCTTCTGCCGTCATATTACCAAGCATGAGTGAGACTAGTGCATCACTAATTGGTGTTTCTAAGTCTGCACTCATCGGATGAGGCTTGTGATAGATTTGAACTTGTTCAGGATCATTAATCATGGCGTTAGCCTCAATTAAGTACTCTGGAACGTTTTCATTTTCTGATAAATCTACACCAGCAACGTTCATAATTGCCCCTGTATGTTCAGAGAACGATCTTGCGTATTCTCTAGTAAATACGAAATCTACAAAAGCTTTTGCAGCTTCAGGGTTTTCAGCTTCCTCAGCAATGGCTAACGGACGTAAATCTGGAACAATAGCCATTGGTTCACCAGCTTCATTCATAGGTGAAGGAATAAAACCAAACTGGAAGTCTTCTGGTACGTCCCCTGCCATTTCGTTAGGTAACCAGAATCCAACTGGAATAAATGCATTATCATGAAGTAAGAAATTCATTTGAGATTGTGTATGGTTTAATGCACCAAAACCAGAGTCAATATATCCTTCTTCATGCATTTGTTGAACGTTTTGCATGATTGCTAATACTTCATCACTCGTCCATGCTCCTTCTTCACCTGTAATAACGTCTGCTAATAAATCGCTACCTCCATAAGCGGCAAATGCAGGATATAACATACCTCTTAAGAAATAGTATGGATGTTGACCAGTTGTAACAAATGGAGCAATACCTTCATTATCTTGAATGTCTCCCATGGTACTCATAAAGCTTTCAAAGTCTTTTGGTACCTCGTAACCTTCTTGATCAAACCAAGCCATGTCATACCAAGTACCCCAAGTATCAAAAACTAAAGGTAAACTATATAAATCTCCATCGTATGATGCTGGTTCTGCAATAAAGTTATCTAGTAACGGCGATCCATCTTCAAGTTCGATTTCCTTCGCCCATTCAGATAAATTCATTAACTGTCCATCTTCTACCATTTGAGTCTCACTAGACCCTGCTCCATCAATGTATACAACATCAGGTGGATTTCCAGAAACCCAACGAGATCTCATCTCTTCATTAATATTTGGACCCGCATGTTCCACAATTTCTACATCAGGGTACTCTTCTTCAAAATCCGCAATGACTTCTTTCCACCAAGAATCACCATAACCACCAACAAAGTATTGGATTTCTAACTCTCCTGAAATTTCCCCGTCATTTGCTTGATCATTATTCTCTTCATCAGTTCCTTCTGTCTCACCAGATTCTTCATCTTCTGTCGAGTTATTTTCCTCTCCAGGAACTTCATCTGGTGCACACGCTGCTATAAAAACTAACAAGAATAATATCATGACAAATGTTGTCAACTGCCATCTAACTAACTTGTTCAAGTTCTCATCCCCCTAATTCTTTTAAAATTAAAAGCCACGAATATAGAAAACTATACCAAGGCTTTATGTAACAATGTAACCCTACTTCTAAACCTCCTTTTCAGTGAAATCGCTTACAAATTAAAATCAGAAAATTTAGTTTAATTATAATTCTAATGATTTTTTATGTCAAATTATGATTAAAAAAATCGTAATAATATTTCATTATATGTATTAACCATCAATAATATGGCTTTTAGACATAAAAAAAGTTGCTAAGCAATGTTTTGCTTACCAACTTGGATATATGTATATGATAGTTGTTTTTGGAGGCGGCAACCGGATTCGAACCGGTGATAAAGGTTTTGCAGACCTCTGCCTTACCACTTGGCTATGCCGCCACATAAAAAAATGGAGCGGAAGACGGGATTCGAACCCGCGACCCCCACCTTGGCAAGGTGGTGTTCTACCACTGAACTACTTCCGCAATTAAAATGGCTGGGCCACCAGGATTCGAACCTGGGCATCACGAGACCAAAACCCGTTGCCTTACCGCTTGGCTATGGCCCAATATAAAGGGCGATCGGTGGGAATCGAACCCACGAGTGCCGGAGCCACAATCCGGTGCGTTAACCACTTCGCCACGACCGCCATATGGCAGGGGTAGTAGGAATCGAACCCACATCAAAGGTTTTGGAGACCTTCGTTTTACCATTAAACTATACCCCTATGTTTTATTAAAAATGGTGGAGGGGGAGAGATTCGAACTCCCGAACCCTGAGGGAGCGGATTTACAGTCCGCCGCGTTTAGCCACTTCGCTACCCCTCCAAATAAATGGTGGCTCGGGACGGAATCGAACCGCCGACACACGGATTTTCAGTCCGTTGCTCTACCGACTGAGCTACCGAGCCATTAAAAAGGTTTATTTTGTTATATAATGGCGGTCCGGACGGGACTCGAACCCGCGACCTCCTGCGTGACAGGCAGGCATTCTAACCAACTGAACTACCGGACCATTTTGGTTGCGGGGACAGGATTTGAACCTGCGACCTCCGGGTTATGAGCCCGACGAGCTACCAGACTGCTCCACCCCGCGATATTATCAACAACTCCAATTTAGGAGTCCTGACTATAAATGTTATTAAACTTTTGACTGCTCGTCGCGTTGCAAACCATTTCGGCGAAGCTTACGCTCCTCGCAAAACCTACGCAGATGATGATTCAAGACGTTTACGGTCTTGCTCCACCCCGCGATATTATCAACAACTCCATTTCAGGAGTCCTGACTACAAATGTTATTAAAATAACTCTTTTACTCTATTAAGCCCGTATAAATGGTGGAGGATGGCGGGCTCGAACCACCGACCCCTTGCTTGTAAGGCAAGTGCTCTCCCAGCTGAGCTAATCCTCCAGGGCAATATGAATGATATAAAAGATGACCCGTACGGGATTCGAACCCGTGTTACCGCCGTGAAAGGGCGGTGTCTTAACCACTTGACCAACGGGCCATAATAAGTATTATGGCGGAGAGCGAGGGATTCGAACCCTCGAGACCGCGGTAGCGGCCTACACGATTTCCAATCGTGCTCCTTCGACCACTCGGACAGCTCTCCAAGTAATGGCTCCAGCGGCAGGATTCGAACCTGCGACCGATCGGTTAACAGCCGATTGCTCTACCACTGAGCTACGCTGGAATGTGATTCAACTGTCCACGAAGGAGAAGAATTAATCATTATGCCCGGCAACGTCCTACTCTCACAGGGGAAACACCCCAATTACCATCGGCGCTAGAGAGCTTAACTTCTGTGTTCAGCATGGGAACAGGTGTGACCTCTCTGCTATCGTCACCGGACTTTGTAGTTGTGTTTATGTAACTCGGAAATTCCGAGACAAGTAATATTATATTCACCTTCGCTGAAAAATGCAAGGGAAATTTAATATTTTTGGTTAACAACCTTCAAAACTAAATACGAACTACCAAGCGTCATTTAACGTCTTTTCAAATCGAAGTTAAGTCCTCGATCGATTAGTATCCGTCAGCTCCACGTGTCACCACGCGTCCACCTCGGACC
>NZ_JBQQCO010000029.1:0-29141 GCF_052246295.1 Piscibacillus sp. B03
GTTCGTTAGAACGTAACAATGATGTTAGGGCCAGCAAGCGATAGCGCGGTAGCCAAAAAGTGTACAAAAATAGAGTGCCGAAAATACCGGTATAAAAACTACATCGAGAAAATCTTGACACAAACTAAATGATTAACTCTAGCGAAACCCTATTTTTTTTCTTAATATATTGATAGAAAGCTCCATAAAAGGATCCTAATAAAAATTGTATAAATACCATCCCTACTACAGAAAAGTCTTGAATATACCTCCTTAGTGCAGTGTAAATATTGACATCCACATTTTTCCAACTAACAAATTCTAGGGGCACTTGATAATATGGTATATCAAAGCCAAACTTCCTGAATATATGATAAAGTGCATAGAACGTTTCTTTTCCGAAAAATATCTGGCTAGGGGGGTTAGATATATATTTATCAAGGGCCACGATAGAAGCACCTATATAGAGAGAAAAGTTTTCCCACAATGTCAATCTCTCACTTTTACCAGTTAAAAAACCACTTAACCTGAAAATTATTAAGAACAAAGCCACCCCAATAATGCCATAAATTATAATTCTAGTATTCACTTTACTTATCCAATTATGTTTCTGTTTGAGCATTATAAAAAATAATATTAAGCAAACTGTAATTAGGTTAATAAATTCAGTTCTCCCTGTAGTCAATAAAATATTTCCTATATTCAATATTGCCGGAAAAAGATATTTAAGGGATGTTATTCTAAATCTAAAAAAAACCATATTGTATAAAAATACAAAAATAAAAAAGTAAGTGAGCACCCTGGAAAATGTTAGTCCCAAGCTCAATAACATGCTTGCATCAGAGTTAATATCAGGATTAAACTGTGCATGCCTCGCGTAAAAGAGCAACGTGTCTAAACCACCACTATAACCGGCCGCCATTGCAATGCTTTGTTTAAATTTAAAGTGGAAATAGGTAACCACCAATAGAAAAAGTATTATAAGCACTATCCACCTATTGGCTATGGAAATTCCTTTATTACCATTTATTAACTTTACTTGATTTATGGTAGAATTATTTCTTCCCCGCTTTAATATTACGGTTTTGGTAAAAAGTTCTCCAACCCCAAAAGAAAGTAGTGCAATAAGAATAATTAAAACTGTAACAGCACTTATATCCTCCATCCAATAGTTGTAATTCAATGCAGCTACAGAAACAGAGAGGATAAACATACAAATTGAAACGACCCAAGGTGAAAGAATGTCCCTACCTGTCAGTATAAAAGCCATAAAAAGCATCATAATTAATGCTATTAATAATAGAAAAACCATTGTTTTCCACCTATCTATTAATAAAAAGTCTTTAATTTAAGTTCGATCTTATTTTCTTTAAACCAATTCTTAATGAAATTAAAGATAAAAGCGACCTTAGTCTATGTTTAGAGTTGAAAATTTCTCTAGATATGTCACCACTAGTAATTTCATTAATTGAAGCATCTTCCAAATGATTTACTTGAATGGCTGGATTGTAAGATACAATGTATCCTTTGTTGCCTGAATATTCAAATAATATATCTTCTTCATGAAACAAAAATGTAATTGGTAAAAAGGCAATATCCTCTTTTTCTACAAAATTTTTGGTATAAACCAAACAGGAACCATGAGGAATAATACCAACTAATGAGTCATTAATAAACGTATTATTGAACTCCTTTTTTCGTTTAACCTTTTTAAGTCTATTAAAGGTTAATTTATTCAAAAAAGGGGTTTTCATTATGAAAATCCAAATTGAGTAAAATAAGCACGTGCGCAGAATGTTGTAAGTTTTTAACCTTTGTCTTCTAAAGGGATTTTGGTGCTTATTATCTAGTGTTTTTATATCCGGGGCTATAATATGAACACCATTCCCATTAATTATTTCGTATAATTTCTTTTCAAAACCCATTTGGCTAATAATTACATCACTATTCATAACAATGATGGTATCAGCATGTAAAGACTTTTTCGCATATAAATACCCTATATTATTTCCTTTAGCAAAGCCAACGTTTACATCATTTATAATTATTTCTATATCCTCCTGATCACTATATAACCTTTTAAGCTGCGATCCAGTATTATTTGGTGATGCGTTATCAACAATAACAATTTTGGATTCTTTAGATTTAATGTTACGTAATGAAGCCACACAATTCTTAGTAACATCAATATTTTGATAATGTAATATTACATAACACAATCTCATATTATTTCTCCTCTGATAAATATTGCTGCTTGTTTGAAGTATTAAATGTAACTATATTTAAATGCTAAATTCCAGCAATACTATATGCACTTTCTTGATAAACTTCTTTGTAATCATCACAAATATTGACCCAATCAAATTTATTACATAAAGATGTACAACTTTCGGAAAACTTTTCATAGTTTTCAATGATATCTATAATACTTTTAGATATCTCTTCAGAGTTATAACAGTTTACATGATATCCTACAGTACCTTCCTCAAACTGCCCATCAAAGCCTTGACCTTTAGAATATATAACAGGCAAACCCTGGCTCATTGCTTCAGCATAAGTTAATCCAAAAGTTTCGGTTATCGATGGCATTACAAAGATATCATTATCACGATAAATTTCTAGTAAGTCTTCTTTTGATTTAGGTTCTATATAATTTAGGAAAGGTATATTTACTATTTGATTATAAATAGATTGATCATCAATTCTGCCTACAACTGTAAATTTAACTTGGTAGCCCTTTTTTTGTAACTCTTCAAGAGATTCAATTGTGCTCATAATATTTTTCCTTTTATTAATTGCACCTACAAATAAAACTTTCACTTTATCTTTGGTTGGCTTTGCCGCTTCATGGTTTTTATTTTTATTGATATTCTTTAGCCAATATTTATTTATCCCATTCGGTATAATTTCAATTTTATCCTCAATATATTTCAGATCTCCTATGGGGATATATTTATCTAGTACATATTTTTTATAAGAAGGTGAAATAAATATAATTTTCGCGGCGTGTTTCATAATTTCTAAAGCATACCTACGTAAATGAATAGCGTATTTAAAATATTTATTTAAATCAGTATCTCTAAGAGCTACTACATATGGAATTCCATACTTTTTATATAAATTGAATGCAACTCCTCCATCACTAAACAAACTATGAGAATGAATTAAAGATATTTCGGATATATTAAAGTTTAATTCTATATCTTTTGCCATCCTTCCTATTTTACTGAAATACAATAGTTTATCATATTTTTTAATAATTTTATTAGAATATAAGGGATATGGAAAAGTATCGTCCTTAAAATCTAGTAAGGATCTTGTTTTATGCTGTGGTACATATACCTCTAATTCAACATTTTGTCTATATAGCTCAGAAAAGAGGTTATTATAAACTGTACTATAACTAAATCCACATGCAATTTGAAGAACTCTCATGTATACACCTCTTTATATTTATAATCTCCAAAGACTATACCCTTCATTTTCAATTTGTTTTTTATCCAAAATATGCTTAACATCCACTATAACTTTCTCTTCATTTGGATACTCTCCAAACATCCTATCTATCTGTTCCATTGACATATCTCTAAATATGTCATGGGCAACAGCAAATATAAGACAATCCGCATCATCTATCATATCAAAAGGAATCAAATCAACACCATACTCATGTTTTGCTTCCAATGGGTCTGCGTATGGATCGACTACAATTGGCTCAACTTCATATTCATAAAGACGCCTAATAATATCTGCTACTTTTGAATTACGTGTATCAGGGCAATTTTCTTTGAATGTTATTCCCAATATTACAACCTTGGCCTTCTTAACCACTTTGTTTGCATGTATCAACTTCTTAATAACTGCATCAGCAACAAAGGCACCCATACCATCATTTATCTTTCTACCTGATAAAATGATTTGTGAGTGATATCCAAGTTTTTCCGCTTCATATATAAAATAGTATGGATCAACACCAATACAGTGACCACCGACTAGTCCTGGATAAAACTTTAATGCATTCCATTTAGTGTTCATAGCTTCAATAACCTCATTTGTATCAATACCCATTCGATCAAAAACCATAGCAAGTTCATTCATAAATGCAATGTTAATATCACGTTGGCTATTCTCAACAACCTTGGCTGCCTCAGCAACTTTAATTGAATTAGCTCGATGGACCCCTACTTCAACAACAAGTTCATAAACTTTTGCAATTTCCTCCAACGATTCATTATCCATACCTGATACTATTTTGACAATATTCTCTAATCTATTCATCCTATCACCAGGATTTATACGTTCCGGAGAGTATCCCACTTTAAAATCTTCTCCACACTTTAGCCCTGATTCCTTTTCAAGGATTGGAATACAAACATCCTCTGTAACCCCAGGGTAAACAGTAGATTCATAAACAACAATTGAACCCTTCGTTAAATTGCGCCCAACAATTGTACTAGCCCCTTCAACCGGACCTAAATCAGGAGTCTTATCAGAGTTAATTGGAGTTGGGACAGCAACAATATGAAATTTTGCCTCCTTAAGTTTTGTCTCATCTGATGTAAAGCAAACTTTAGTCTGTTTAATCACATCATTCCCTACTTCATTTGTAGGATCAATTCCTGATTTATATAAATCTATCTTCTTTTCACTTAAGTCAAAACCTATTACATCAACTTTTCTCGCAAATGCAATAGCTAATGGCATACCCACATAACCTAACCCAACTAATGCAATTTTTTCTTTCTTATCGACAATATTTTTATATAAACTCATACCATTCATTCCCCATTATTTATTATTTTATTTATTTCATCAATATAGGCATGTACCACGATTTCCCTATCGAATTCCCTTTCCGCCTTCTCTCGACTTCTTTTTCCCATTAAGACCTTTTCTTCCATTGATAATTTAATAAATTTCTCCATAACATTTTTTAGTGATTCTGCATTTGCTACATCACATAAATATCCGTTATATCCATCATCCACATTATCTTTACACCCATAAGTGTCGCATGTTATTAAAGGTCTACCGATTGCAGCTCCTTCTTGCAGAACTGTACCTCTTCCTTCCCCATATGAAGGCAATACAATACAACTAGATTTTGCCATTATATTTGGGATATCATTTCTTTTACCTAAGTAATTTATAATTCCTGCATTTTCATATTGTTCAAGTAGATTAATGTACCTTTCTTCATCTACAAATCCTACAACTTCGAAGCCAACATTGTTATACATTGAAACAAGTCTCTTAGCGGCAGATAAATACTCTTCAATTCCTTTATCTCTTAAGACTCTGCCGACAAAGGTAAAGATAATTTTTTCATCACTAGGTTGTTCTTGGTACTTAAATTTTTCCAAATTTACTCCTGAACCAGGAACAATCAAAGTATTGTGGGTAGAGGAGGTGATTTTTAGTTGTTTATAAAAATCTTTGTTTTCTTCATTCAAAAAAACTATCTTTGATGCAGATTTAAAAGCAATCCTATTAAGAAATACCGCGATATGTTTTTGCCACATTTCTTGAATATAAACTGATCCTAACCCAGTTACTGTATGAATCGTTTTTACTCCACAAATTCTGGATGCGATTCCTCCATACGTATTAGGTTTAATTGTATAAGTGAGCACTATATCGGGGTTAATATCCCTTATTACTCTTATATACTGAAAGAGCAACTTTATATCAGATACAGGATTTGTTCCCCTTCTATCTAGTGGCGTTTCTATTATCTTGCAACCCATATTCTCAAAATAAATATTTTCTTTAGAATCCGGTAGCGCAAGATAGACTTCATTTCCATGTTCTAGTAATTCTTTTACTAATTCTTTTCTAAAGGCATAAATTGTTATAAAATGGTTTGCTAATATTAATACTTTTCTCATTTTCTTTTTTTAGCCCCCAAGTATTCTGCTACTTCAATCTCTATACCGTCATCAAAAGTCATGGGAGAATATCCGAAATCATTAGTAGCATTATCGTGGGAATAACTTCTATTCTCTCCCATTCTTTGTACTTTTTCTATAAAATCTATTCGGCCTAACGTTAGGAATTTAAGAACCCTTGCCACCAACACTCCCAAGCTTAAAGGTACGCTGATAAATATTGTCTTTTTATTAAGTTCTTTACTTATTAATTTGAAAACATCAATCATTTTAATTGGTCTTTCTCCCGATAGATCATAAGCTTTACCATCAGTTTCTTGCGGTGAAATTAAAACAGTGAAAAATGCCTTACCTAAATCTCTAGCATTAACTGGCTGGATTAAACTATTTCCACCACTAATGACAGGCATAATCCTGAATTTATCCACTATATTAATAAACTTGCTCATATTACTATCACAAAGATCCCCATATATCATAGAAGGCCTTAGAATTGTAATATTTGTCGAACACTCATGATCATTTTTTAGTTCATTAATTTTTTGTTCTATTTTCTTATATCCTTCTGAGGCATGCTTAAATTCCGAATAAATTCCTGTGGTGTGTACTAATATTGCCCTTTTCACTTTATTCTTAATAGCAGATTGCACTATCATTGGTGAATGGTGAATATTATAGATGTGCATTACCGTATCAACACCATTCATCGCACTATCAATAAAGTCTGGATCATCTAAATCTCCTACAACCTTTTCTATATCTAAGCCGCTGTTATCCAAAAGAGAAGTGTTGGATGTTTCCCTAACAACACAGCGGATAGAGCCTTCATATTTATTATTAATAAGTTCTTGTAAAAAGTATTTTCCCGTATGACCAGTGATTCCGGTGACTAAAAGCATTTCAACACCTCTATTACTCTATTTACTTTCATGAAGTTTCTGTCCCCTTAGTACTCGCAACTTCCTTCTTAACTCCAGTTCCACCTTCAACAACCCCGTCACTCTTTACTACACTAACTATGGTTCCGAAGAAGCACTTTACATCCATCCAGAGGCTAATCTTCTCAACGTACTCCCCATCCAACTTCGCTTTCACTTCAATAGGAAGCTCATCTCTACCATTAATCTGTGCCCAACCTGTCAATCCAGGCGGTACATCATTAGCACCATACTTATCTCGTTCCGCAATCAGATCATACTGATTCCATAGTGCTGGTCTAGGCCCGATTATACTCATCTGTCCAACAAAAATATTCCAAATCTGCGGAAGCTCATCAAGCGAGGTTTTTCTCAGAAATTTACCCATCTTTGTGATATACTGTTCTGGGTTACCTAATAAGTGAGTTGGAGTGTCCTTCGGCGTATCTATTCTCATGGTACGAAATTTCAATATGTTGAAATGTGTCTTATTAATTCCTACACGCTTTTGCTTAAACAAAACCGGGCCTCTTGAATCAATCTTAATAGCAATAATTAAAATTAAAAAGATCGGTGATAATACTATAAGTCCCAT
Organism: Piscibacillus sp. B03; assembly: GCF_052246295.1. NCBI lineage: Bacteria > Bacillati > Bacillota > Bacilli > Caryophanales > Bacillaceae > Piscibacillus > Piscibacillus sp. B03. The sequence continues at coordinate 7,380 of NZ_JBQQCO010000029.1, forward strand.
TAAAGAAAGAATGATATCTATCAATCTTTTAACTTTCATATACATCCAGCTACACTCCTTAAAATTTGTTCTTTAGTAGATTAGGACTTAATTAGAAGGTCTACCTCTAATCAACTACTAAACCACTAAAATTGTTATCTACAACTGATAGCCACCTCGGATATTATATTCAATATGAGAAATAGATGAAAAAATCAAGATATAGTATGCTTTGTCGTTAAAAATTAATTTTTAATACTACATATTGTGTTCCCTTATCAAATTCCAATACTCACCTCGTAATATCTATTCAATCTGTAAGGCAATACGAAATAGATATTTAGGTTTTTATCACTTCAAACCGAGTTTCTTCCTATTACATATACCATTCAATCAATCTATAAATCTCACTAAAAACGCATCAAACCCTTATCCCGCAAGATTTTCAGCATCTTATCTGATTACGATACTCAGTTCCTCTTCACCATTCAAACACAAACAAAAGAGGTTTAAGTCCTAAAAGGTCTCTCGCCTCTTTCTTATTTCTGTTATAAAAATGGTACTTCTCCATCATCTTCATTGCTTCCATCATCAGAATCGTCTTCTGAGTCGTGATAATCACTATAACTTCCATGCACACTACACTGAACCTGTTCATCAATATAAGCTAAGATGCCGTCTACTGGGCATAGGTCTGGTCCATATTCTAGAGTACAAGCAGTGAAGTGTTCATCTTGATGAGTCATACTATTCAGTTGAAGATCCAACTCATACATTCTTTCTAGTTCGTGTAGATTAGCATGACACACGCCTTCTTCTGCATGATAGATGTAGTTTAAGTACAGTGGAACCGCGATTAACGCGATGATACCGATTATGACGAGTACAGCCAATAGCTCAATTAATGTAACACCTTTACTATTCAGTTTTTTCAATTCTTCATCTCTTCTCAGGTTATTTTTATCTGAAAAACAACAAAAATTAAATTATGTAAATAAACAGGGCATCTAACCCTACCTCACACCATGCCACCGACGACGGGCGTCTAAGGTTGTGAAACCCACAGCATAGCCGAGTGCCTCCATTGATAAAGGTTAGGAGGCATCACCTAATTAAATGCATTAAACCGTGGACTTTTCTTGACTCACGACTTCTTTTAAATAGTTCATGACATCTTCATTTAAATCATTACGTTCTAACGCAAACTCAATTTGAGCTTTAATAAATCCAAATTTGTCACCGACATCATAACGGTCGCCTTCGAATTCGTAACCGACTACTATTTGAGCGCGATTTAATTCTTTAATCGCGTCTGTTAGCTGAATTTCTCCGCCCGCTCCTGGTAGTAGGTGGTCTAAGATATCAAAGATTTCTGGTCTTAGGATGTAGCGCCCCATAATGGCGTAATTGGATGGTGCTTCTTCTTGTTTTGGTTTTTCAACTAAATCTTTCACATGGTAAGCACCTTGATCGATTTGTCCTTCTTTAATATCAATAACACCGTATTTTGATACATCGTCCATTGGGACTTGTTGGACACCGATTACCGATGAATTTGTCCGCTCGTAAATATCGATTAATTGTTTTAAGCACGGTTTGTCGTGCGAATTAACAATATCATCACCAAGTAAAACAGCAAAAGGTTCATCACCAATAAAGCGTTTCGCACAACCAATCGCATGGCCTAGTCCTAATGGCTCTTTTTGTCTAATATAGTGGATGTTTGCGAGATTCGCAATGTCCCTTACCTCATCTAATAGCTCGTGTTTACCTTTCTTTTCAAGCGTTTCTTCAAGTTCATACGATTTATCGAAGTGGTCTTCAATCGCACGTTTACCTCGCCCGGTTACGATAATAATATCTTCAATACCTGATTTGACCGCTTCTTCGATAATATATTGAATCGTTGGTTTATCGACAATTGGTAACATTTCTTTCGGTTGAGCTTTTGTCGCTGGAAGGAAACGTGTTCCAAGTCCAGCTGCTGGAATAATGGCTTTTTTGACCTTTTGCATCTGTCAGCACTCCTTACGCTAGTTCACTTACTTCTTCTTTCTTCGGCTTGATCGCCTCTAACAGTCGTTCTTTTAGTTTTAATTCGTCCTCTAGTAGGGTTTGGATTTGCTCCTCTATCCCGCCTGTGCATTCATTGGTTGCTTTTCCGATATAGATTTTCGGGAAGACTTGTTTGTCACTGACTTCATCTTCACCGAGTAGTTCTTCATACATTTTCTCACCTGGTCTAATGCCGGTAAATTCGATGCCGACTTCTTCGATAGAATGTCCGGATAATCGGATTAAGTTTTTCGCTAGGTCGACGATTTTAACGGGTTCGCCCATGTCCAGGACGAATATTTCACCGCCTCGTGCTAATGAACCTGCCTGAATGACGAGCTGACTTGCTTCTGGAATCGTCATGAAATAACGCGTCATTTCAGGATCCGTAACCGTTACAGGACCACCATTTTTAATTTGTTCTTTAAATAGCGGAATAACGGATCCTCGGCTTCCGAGTACGTTTCCGAATCGAACCGCGCAAAATTTTGTTTGGCTGTCTTTTGCTAAATTCTGAATGACCATTTCAGCCATTCGTTTCGAAGCGCCCATAACGTTCGTTGGGTTAACGGCTTTATCCGTCGATACCAGTACAAATGTGTTAACCGAATGATGATCGGCGGCATCCGCCACATTTTTCGTCCCGTAAATGTTGTTTTTTACCGCTTCAGTCGGATTATATTCCATTAATGGCACGTGTTTGTGTGCGGCAGCATGGTAAATGACATCTGGCTTGTACTCACCGACGACTTTAAACATGCGCTCGCGGTCTTGAACATCCGCAATAATTGGAATGATATCTATTAAATTATGATAGCGACTTCTTAGCTGACGGTCGATTTGATAGATACTGTTTTCTCCATGGCCAACAATCACGAGACGCTCAGGGTGGAACGTTGCGATTTGTCTACAAATCTCTGAACCGATTGACCCACCTGCTCCTGTAATTAGAACGGTTTTCTCTGTTATGTAATCTGCGATGCTCTCTATGTCTAATTTAATTGGGTCACGACCGAGTAAGTCTTCTACTTCTACGTCGCGGAACTGACTGACGGAGAGTTTACCTGTCATGATGTCCTCAATACGCGGAATAATCTGTGTTTTAATTTGCAGTTCCGTACAGACCTCGACGATTTCGTTCAAACGTTTGCGCTCCAGTGACGGAATCGCGATAAGGATGTGGTCGATGTTTTTCCATTCGACAATTCGACGGATTTGGTTAATAGATCCTACCACCGGAATTCCGTGTATTTGAATCTTCCTTTTATTTGGATCATCGTCTACAAAAGCTACAGGTGTCAGATCAGTTTCGTTGCTGTTTAATAATTGATGAGTCACCATTGCACCAGCATGTCCAGCTCCGATCACTAATGTACGCTTTTTGTTCTTGCTACGCTTTAAGATGAAATCACGAACAACCCTCCATGCAAACCGTGAACCACCAATCAATAGGATATGCATCATGTAAGTAATAACTAAAGCACTAAATGTCACATAATCATATACTGTAAATTGTACTGCAGCAGTTACGATAATCGACAATGTAACAACATTGAAGATTCCGATTAATTCTCCAATACTCGCATACTCCCATGCTTTCTGATATAAACCAAATATGAATGCAAAAACGTGATGTGAAATTAATAGAATAATAGAAGAAATTACGATAATATCTTGGTTAATCGCAAACGTATTATATAGAAGATAAGAACAATAGTAGATTGAGAATAATACAATTGCTGAATCAAGTGAAAATAACAGTGCTACTCTTAAACGATAGTTCAACAGCATCCCTTCTCCCTGAAAAAATTATTCGTCCATTTTCTTTTTTTATTTATGTATGTTTCCAATTCAGAACAAAATATGTATCTAGATTACTAGTATTATGGAATATTTTTGTCTGAATTTCAACAGCATATTACAAATATCTCCATCAAGTTATAACTTGAGTTATATTTTAGTACTTTTTTACTAATATTACAATAGTATTACAACAAAATGTAAAATTTTATGTTTTTGTAAAATAATTGAGGTGAGTACATTATCAATCTTGTCGAATTATGCTATAATTTTGAAAGTATATATATAAGTAGAAGTTGGAGGCAAAAAAATGGAAGAAACCATATCACTTCAAGAGATTTTCTCTATATTAAAGAAGAGACTTAAGTTAATTATCCTATTAACTGTTGGAGCCACACTCATTAGTTTAATTATTACTCAACTATTTATTACACCTCAATATGAAGCTTCAACACAATTCATCGTTAACCAAAAAGACACAGGACAAGAAGCGCAATATGATATTAATGACATCCGTTCAAATGTCGAGATGATCAATACATACAATGTCATTATTAAAAGTCCTAGGATACTAGACCAAGTGATTGAAGAAGAAGGATTATCTTTATCGGTTGGACAACTTTCGAGTAAAATTCAAGTTCAAAATGCTGATAACTCACAAGTAGTTAACGTTACCGTATCAGATTCTGACCCATATTTAGCTGAGAATATTGCTAATACAACATACGACATTTTCGAACGAACACTACCTGAGTTAATGAACATTGATAATGTTAGTATTTTATCTGAAGCAAATGTTGGAGCTAATCCATCGCCGGTAAGTCCGAACTTAATGTTAAACGTGGCAATTGCATTAGTGCTTGGAGCAATGATCGGTGTCGGTCTAGCATTTTTACTAGAGTATTTAGATAACACCATTAAAACTGAACAAGATGTCGATGATACACTTGGACTACCAATCATGGGCGTAGTGTCGACCATTACTCAAGACGAACAGAATGGAAATTATACTCGTAAGAGACGTAGAAGAGGTGATAGAATTGGCGCGTAAATCAAAAGTGAGAAACCCACATACTAGAACCTTAATTGCACGGGATCAGGTTAAATCACCTATTACCGAGCAGTACCGAACGATTCGAACGAATATGCAGTTCGCGAATATTGATCAAGAGCTTAAATCAATTTTGGTCACATCAACTGGCCCTTCTGAAGGAAAGAGTTTAACAACCGCTAACCTGGCTATTGTTTTTGCACAACAAGGCAAAAAAGTTCTGTTAATCGATGCTGACCTTAGAAAGCCAACCGTTCATTATACCTTTAGATTAAATAATACATTTGGTTTAAGTAACTACTTAGTCGGTGGTTTTGAATTAGAAAAAACCGTTCAACAAACAAATGTAGACAATTTAGACATCATGACGTGCGGGCCGATCCCGCCAAATCCTTCAGAACTATTAGGCTCTAAAGCAATGACAGAGTTACTTGATGTTGCGAATAAAAACTATGATATTGTCATTTTTGACACACCGCCTGTGCTAGCGGTGACAGACTCACAAATTCTATCTAACTTAGTAGACGGTGTTTTATTAGTTGTACGTAGTAAACAAACGGAAAAAGACGCCGCAGTGAAAGCTAAGGATTTACTAGAAAAGGCTGATGCGAATATTTTAGGAGCGGTTTTAAATGACCGTGACGCTAAAGATAGTGGATATTATTACTATTACGGAAAATAGTTTAAAATTAAAATATTGAATTGACAGTTTTTGGTCCCGTGGTACAATTGTACTATGGGACTTATAATTTCTTACAGGGAGGGCTTTGGGTTATGATTGATCTTCATAGTCATATTTTACCTGGATTGGACGATGGTGCTAGTTCAATGACAGAAAGTCTAGCCATGGCAAAATCGGCAGTCCAAGATGGCATTCAAGTCATTTATGCCACACCTCATGAATTACACCCTCAATTCGATTATCAACTTGATGAATTATACAAACAGTTTGAAGAATTGAACGCTCAACTTATTCAGGAGGAAGTACCACTTGAAGTTAGGTTGGGGCAAGAACTTCGGATCAGTGGTGATTTAGTTGAACGGCTAAATTCTAAAGAGGCTTTGACTTTAGGAAATGGCGGCCAATACGTCTTGATTGAATTTCCATCTGACCACGTGCCTGAGTATGCGCAACGTCTACTATTTGACGTACAAGTTGCGGGGTACAAACCGATTATTGCACATCCAGAACGGAATAAGGAGATTATGCAGAAGCCTGAACTTATGTATAAACTCATTCGCGATGGTAATTTAGCACAAGTGACCGCAGCAAGTGTTGCAGGTAATTTCGGAAATAAGATCCAAGAGTTTAGCTTTGATCTCATTGAAGCGAACCTTGCTCACTTTATTGCTTCTGATGCGCACAACACGAACACACGTGGGTTTGTGATGACAAAAGCTTGGGAAAGCATTCGAAGAGAATTCGGTTTAGAAACTGTGTATTACTTAAGAGAAAATGCGGAGATCCTAGCAGAAGGCGGACAAGTCATCAGCGATGAACCGATCCGCATTAAACAGAAAAAGAAGAAAAAGTTATTTAAGTTTTTCTAAAGACTAAAATGGACGAATGTAATTGAGCGACCTTCAATTACCCCTCAACATTCCTAACACACAATCTTCAAGTCATCTTAGTCCGTACGACTTGCGAAATTTGTATGATGACGTCAATTTTTCGGGCATTCGACAAAGGCAAACCTATTGAAAGATAGGGACGCAAAGCTCAAGGGTCTAACGCCATGCTAAGATCGCCAGCTACCGAATATGCCGATCCATAATAAAACGCCTGTCACTAAAGACAGACGCTTTTTTTAACCCTTATTTAAATGATTTTCCACTCGGTCTCTTAATCTATTAACTTCTTCATCCTCTAACATTAGGTACCAAATATCGCCAATAAATTCACCGTAACCCGAGACATGCTCGGTTACTATGTCCTTACGTGTGTTTTGGTATTTAGTAAAAAGACCTCTCATATCATCCATGGCCATGTTCGTTTTGACATTATCACCAACCGTGTTTAGTAAATCATTGACTTTGGCGAATGATTCAAAGGAAAGCGTTTTATCTAAAGCCGCCTTGAGCACCTCACGTTGACGCTCCGTTCGGCCGAAATCATTATCAGGATCATGTTTACGCATACGCGCATATTTCAATGCCTGGTCCCCATCTAAATGAATTTCTCCAGCAGGAAAGACCTCGCCACCTTGGTTAAACTCAAAATCATTTTTGACTGTCACGCCACCAACCGCATCTACACCATCTTTAAATCCCTGCATGTTCACTTTAGTATAAAAATGAATATCGGTTTTCAGGAAATCTTCTACGGTTTCAACCGCCAAGTCCGTTCCACCAAATGCATATGCATGGTTAATCTTATCTTCCCCACGCCCCGGGATAGTTACATACGTATCACGTGGAATACTGAACATTAGTATTTTGTTAGTGTTCGGATTAAGTGATGCGAAAATCATCGTGTCTGATCGACCCTTGTCGTATTCACGCTCATCCACACCAAGAAGCAGAACATTAATTGGTTCCTTTTTCTCCATCGTATCTTTAATCAGTTCTTTTTGAATCACATCACGCTCAAGCGGTTCGTACATTTTCGCAACGGTATCTGACACTTGATTGTACATATAGAGCGCATAACTCCCAACGGACAATAGAAGCACTAACGTAATGGATCCAACAATAATCAACAGTTTTTTACGTTTCGACATAAACTCCCCTCATTTTCGCCTAAGACTTATAAACTATAATATTGTAAAATTTGGATAATTTCAATACTGAATTTGTCAGTTGAGGGGGATCAAAAGCAGGGTTGCTATTCCCATATAAAAGTTGTTCACATAGAAAAAGTTGCCTATAAAAGGCAACTTTTTAATCTATTGATTCTTTATTTCTACTTCTTTTCTTCCAAGAATGAGGTAGTTTAATTCTTCTTTATTCATTGATTTAATTTCTCTACGTTTAAATAAATAGAATATAATCCCCAATACCACCCAAACTATTAAGGCAATACGAGATTCAAAACCTAAAAATGCTGGCGAATTAGGAATTAATAGTAATAATAAAAATACGAGACTAACCATCATACCAAGTGCTGCTAATACTTTCTTAAATGGTGCCACAATGTTTTTGGAAGGATCAAAGCCCTTTCCTTCTTTCCATTTAAATAAATAGAATGCTGTAAAACATGTATAGAAATATGCAATGGTTACGCCAATAGATGACATATCAACTACCCAAAGTAATACTTCACGCCCAAACCATGGTGCTACCATCGCCACCGCAACTGTGAAAATAATACTCACATATGGTGTATTGTGTTTCGGGTGTAGCTTCGAGAATGCGCCTGGGATAATCTTAGCGCGTGACATTGCAAATAATAAACGACTTGATGAAATCGTAAATCCATTTAAACCAGTAAAGATTCCCATCGTTAAAGCTGTCACTAAGATCACAAGACCTAAGACACCTAAAGTATCTTGAATAACTGTACCTGTTCCCCATAAGTGACCTTCAGCGACTACGCTCTGCCATGGAGTTGCCATTGCAGTTGCAAGAATCATTAAGCAATATAACACAGCTGCAAAAATAATCGCTAACACGATTAACGAAAATGCTTTTTTCGAACTAAAGTTGAATTCTTCGGCAGCTTGTGGGATGTTATCAAACCCAACATATGCCCAAGGAGCCATCGCGACAATAACGATAATAGCGGCAAAAGCTGTCTTTTCAGCTGGGAATTGTGGTGTTACGTTCGAAAATCCAGCACCTGGTTGTGCACCGACAAGAAATGCAAGTAAAATAACTCCTAACACCATGACACTACAAAAAATGAATTGCATTCTACCTGAAAAACTCGAGCCTTTAATATTAAAGTAACCAAATATAGCTAAAGCTAAAGTAGCTACGATAATTTCCATTCCAAAAACTTGCCAATCAGCCACTACGAATAAAGGAATTCGTTCTATAAATGCTGGGAACACAAATTTAAACATGAGTGCAAAAGCTGATGCGTTTAAAGCCACAATACATATGTATCCCAATGTTAAAAACCAACCACTAATAAATGCATGTGTCCTTCCTAAACTTATAAACGCGTAAGCAAACTCTCCTCCGGTAACCGGGAAACTACGGACTAAGAACCCGTAACTAACTGCAATAACTAACATTAATAGGGCCCCGATCAAGAAACCAATCATAACCCCACTTGGACCTGCATCAGCCATCCAGTTCGTTGGTTGAACAAAGGCTCCCCAACCAATAGATGACCCTAAGGCAATCGCCCATACCCAATGGGGTTTAAGAGTTTTGGATAATGTCTGTCTATTTTCCAAAATAATACCTCCAAAAAATATAATCAACATCTATTCTACAATATATATCAAAATTTTCAAAAAATAAAGCAATCCTAAACAAGGATTACTTTTAAATAATTATAAATTTGTAAGATTATTAAAAAGGAATTTATATTAAATTTGTGTAACAGGAATTCAATTTCAATGGCATTTGATCACCCTAAATCCTTAGGATATTTCTTTGGTTTCGCCTTGACAAATTTCTTCAAGAAATTTAGCACAGGTTGCTTCCCACCCATGACTAATCCGACAATTTCAGCAATGATATGAATTAATAACAGGACTAAGAATATACTTATAATTGATGCCCCGACTGTGGAATAACTAAAAAATACAGCTAATAGCCCAAACATTCCACTAAAAACATAAATTAGAATAACGGCACCTTTATGACTTAGACCGGCATCTAATAATTGGTAGTGAAAATGTTTTCGGTCTGCATTCATAATACTTTCACCATTTCGCATTCGGCGAATGATCGCGAAAATCGTATCAACAATAGGTACAGCTAATACGATGAATGGAATGATAAAACTAAACAATGCGACATTTTTAAATAAACCTAACATGGAGATAACAGCAACCATATAACCTAAAAAGAGTGAGCCTGAATCACCCATATAAATTTTTGCTGGATAAAAATTAAATACTAAGAAACCTAAATTAGCACCTAAAATCATGGTACATAATAATGCCACAATCCAATTCCCATCTATAACCGCCATGATGGTAATACTTAATAAAGCAATACTTGCTACTCCTGCTGCTAGCCCGTCCAACCCGTCGATTAAGTTAATCGCATTTGAAACTGCTAAAATCCAAAAGATGGTTACGACCACACTGAGGTTCCCTAATTCAATATCACCAAAGAATGGGATATTAATTTTATCAATTAATAAGTCCGAAGAAATAATAATCAGTGCTGCAAGTCCTTGTCCGGCTAACTTAACCACTGGTTTTAAACTATATTTGTCATCTAATAACCCAGTCAGAAGCATGACAAATGCCCCAGATATAATGGCAATTTGATATTGGTGATTGGGCCAAAAGATCAGGTATGTTATCATTACACTTATAAAAATCGCCACTCCACCTAAATAAGGCTTTTCCATTGTATGAATCTTTCGTTCATCTGGGCAGTCAACGATATTAAATTTTATCGCGATGACACGAACGATTGGAGTTGTGGCTACTGCTATAATAAATGCTGTTACGCATGCGATGGTTAATAATACAAAATTCATTTACATCCCTCAATCTATCAATACATAGCTATAGTAATAATAGCATAGCCATAATACGATTAAAATAATTATTTCAAACCTGTAATACTTTATTCGTTTGCATTCGACAGCATTTGATTTTATAATGTTATAGTTAACTGATATTTAAGGTGAGGGGAATCCTAAATGATAGGTCGAAAAGAAATAAAAAAACACAAGAAACGAAAGCGAATTAAAAAGGTATTAATATCTTTTCTTATATTATTTTTTGTAGCCGCATCAGCAGGTGTTTATTTTGTCTATCAAACACTACAAGCGGCAAGTGAATCATACAATGACTTAGATGGTCGATATAAATCAGATAAACGTGATGAAGAAGTCTCCGTGAGTAAAGATCCAATTTCCATTCTATTAATGGGTATTGAAGATTATGAGACTGGTGGCGAAAATGGACGTACAGATACCTTAATGGTTGTTACTTACGATCCTAAATCTCAGACGTCCAAAATGCTAAGTATCCCACGTGATACATTAGTTGACTTTGTTGGAATGGATCGCCGTGATAAAATCAATCACGCCCACGTCTTTGGTGGAAAAGAAATGACGATTCATACCGTAGAGGAATTTTTAGATATTCCAATCGATTACTTCGCAGCAGTCAATTTTGATGCATTTATTGAAGTTGTTGACATCTTTGATGGTGTAACGGTCAATGTTCCATTTGATTTTGAACAGAAAACGATGGCTCCAAATTCATATTATGTAGAATTTAAAGAAGGCGAACAGCACGTCAATGGTGAAGAAGCATTGGCCTTCGTACGGATGAGAAAACAAGATCCTCGCGGTGATATCGGTCGTGGTGAACGTCAACAGGAGGTCATTAAAGCCCTATCTGAAAAAGCGATGGATGTCAAAAACGTTACAAAGATTGACGATTTAACTGATGTCGTTGCTAAACATGTTGAGACTAATATGAAAGTATCCGAGGGGTTAGTAATGTTTAAAAATTTAACAGACTTCGGTCGTGACAATCTTGAATCTATTAATCTTGAAACATATCCTCAGCGAATTGATAATACAAGTTATCAAATTGCCGATGAACAGTCATTACTAGAAGCTCAACAAGCATTAAAAGAACACTTAAAACTAGATAACGAGAATGAAAATGAAGAAGTAACTGAAGATCAGAACTAAATATATTACTCGAACTATTGACCTGAGTCCTTTGAAGGGCTCAGGTTTTTTTATGTTTTACAAAATTTTCGGTACAATTTCGTTTTATTTAAGAGAGTGTTAAAGCCGTTTATTTTTATAAATTTGAGGTATATCATGGGTATCTGATCAAGGAGGTAACAAACATGAATTGGTATAAAATGCTAAAGACTTATTTTCCCGTTGAAGAGATGAAGTCTAAAAAGCATATTGAAACCCTGTTAAAAGATAAACAACATTGCTACTTTCTAGATTACAGCGCAGATCATGTTATTCTATTCGCCGAATTCGAAGATTTTATTTTTGTTGACTATGTGTATGTTTCAAGTCAATCAAGAGGCAAAGGAATTGGCAAAAAGATTATCAATAAATTAAAGCAAAAAAATAAAACCATTATTTTAGAAGTTGAACCAATTATTGAATCTGATCCTGATACGAAGAAAAGAGTTCATTTTTATGAACGTGAAGACTTTAAATTATCCCAGAACATTCATTACAACAAAAACTCGTTATTAACGGGTGAAAAGGTACAACTCAATATTATGTATTGGTCGCCACTTCAAGAGAGTGAGCTTTCAGTATTTAGTAAGGTTATAAGAATGTATGAAGAGATTCATACTTATAAAGACAAAGAAATTTATGGTCATGAACATGCGAAGGCTCATCAAGTGCTACAGTATCATGAAGAAAAATCAGGAGTGGTTAGTAAAGCGATATAACCACTTAGGAGGTTTTATTTTATGTTACCAATTTCATCAATACTCAAAAAGAAAAGTAAACCCAAACAGTATGTTGGATGTATGCGAAGTAATAGGAAACCAAAGGAATACTATAAATTATTAGCTAAGACATGCGCTCATTATGGACTAACTCTGATCTACTTCACTCCAAAAGGTGTGGATATGGATCGCCACCAAATAAAGGGTAAGGTCTTAAAGGAAGACGAATGGGTTCCAGAAACTGTTGAAGTACCCATATTTAATGATGTAAACACGATCTTGTATAAACACAAAGATATTGTTCAATATTTAAGACAAAAAAGTACCCTATCTAATGGACTGATTGGATCAAAAGCGAAACAATATCGATTAGTAAGAGAAGGAGAAAAATTTAAGGACATTGTCATTCCTTATATTACAACACAACAACCGGAAAGAATTATGAAATTCTTATCTAAACATCCTGAAGTTATCTTAAAACCTCGTAAAGGAATGAAAGGTGAAAATATCTACCAAGTTACTAAGTTAAGTAAAGATCAGTATAAAGTCATTTACGATACGAATGAAGAAACCTTAACACATGATGACTTTTTCAAATTACTTTATGACATCGTTTCTAAGAAAAAGTATATCTGCCAGAAGTATATCAAAACACGAGATGAAAACGATAACCCCTTCGATGTTCGAATTCGTCTTGAAAAGAATATTGAAGGTAAATGGCAAACAGCGATTAACTTAGTTCGCATTGCTAGTAACCAAAAAGTTGTTTCAAATGTCGCTCAAGGTGGGTACGTCTCTGAATTAAGGCCTTTCCTTAAAGTAAATTATCCAGATCAATGGGAAGAGATTGAAGAAAAAATAATTCAGATTGGGAATGAACTACCTGAACACATCGAAGAATTAATCGGTAAAAACTTAAGTTCATTAGGTATTGATATTGGTCTAGATCCGAATGGGAAACCATATTTATTTGAAATTAACACCTCACCTGGTACTGAATTCGCACTAGGTGAGATTGCCAACCTTAAAGCAGGTTACTACTATTACCGAATCAATCAACTTAAAAAACAAAACCATCAAAAAACGGAGTCACTTTAAATGTGACTCCGTTTCTTATTTATAGACTCCAATAATAATAACCTTTCGCCTCTAAGGCTTTTCGGTCTAATACTTCTTTTACATCGACTAATACTTTCTTGTCTTGATCTTTATAAAGGGAATCAAATGTTGTAAAATCATATTCTTTAAATGTTTCATGCCCCACTGCAATGATGATCGCATCTAAATCTTTTAGCTCACTTTCATCAACCAAGTCGATTCCATATTCATTTTTCACTTCATCAGCTTCCGCAATTGGATCGTGAACTAGAACTTCGACATCATAATCACGAAGTTCTTCAATAATATCAATGACACGTGTATTTCGAACGTCAGCACAGTTCTCTTTAAATGTCATACCTAACACGGCTACTTTCGATTGGCTAATATTTTGTTTAGCCTGAATCATCTTCTTAATCGTGTTCGAGGCGACGTATTTACCCATACCGTCATTAATTTTACGGCCTGATAAAATAATTTGCGAATGGTAACCTAATTGTTCTGCTTTGTAGGTAAAGTAATATGGGTCGACTCCAATACAGTGGCCACCGACTAATCCAGGCGTGAACTTCAAGAAGTTCCACTTCGTACCCGCTGCTTCTAATACCGCTTTGGTTGGGATATCCATTTTATTAAAGACCATGGATAGTTCGTTCATAAACGCAATGTTTATATCACGCTGTGAGTTCTCAATAACTTTCGCAGCTTCAGCCACTTTAATCGATTCCGCTTCATGAACACCAGCTTCAATAATTGAACTATAAAGCGCTGCTACTTCTTTTAATGTCTCAGCATCAGAACCTGAGACAATCTTGACGATTTTAGTTAACGTATTCACTTTATCACCAGGATTAATACGTTCTGGAGAGTATCCCACTTTGAAATCCTCACCGAACTTTAAGCCTGATTGTTCTTCAAGAATTGGAACACAAATTTCTTCGGTCGTTCCTGGGTAAACGGTAGATTCATATACGACAATGGATCCTTTTGTTAAATTGCGTCCAACTGTTTTGCTTGCTCCAATAACTGGATTTAAATTCGGAGTCTTGTCCGAATTAATTGGTGTTGGAACAGAGACAATATGGAATTTACAATCTTCAAGTTCTTGTTCATCGTTGGTAAACGTCATCGCAGTCTCTTTAAGAGCTTCGTCTCCCACTTCTTGTGTAATATCTATTCCATTTTTATATTTCGTTAATTTTTCTTCATTAATATCAAATCCAACAACATCGTACTTCTTAGCAAGTTCAACGGCTAAGGGTAAGCCAACATAGCCAAGTCCAATGACTGAGATTTTTTCTTCTTTTGCTTGTATCTTTTCAAATAAACTCATTATTGTTTTCCTTCCTTTTGTACATGGAGTTATTTCTATTCCATTATACACTTTTTAGAGGGAATGAAAAAATAGAAAGTATTAATCAATTAATGGTATTGCTTTTTTAAATGCGTCGGCTGTTATTTTACCCAACCAGTCTCTATAACTCGCTTGACGAAGCTTCTGATTTTCTTCGTAATTATCTATAAACAGATACTCCAATAGGATGGCAGGCATATTCGTATTACGTAGCACATTAAAGTTTGCTTCATGTTGGCCGCGATCGACACCGCCAATTTTTGAAATCAAATGTTCATGGAGCACACTCTGGATTTGTTTCTCAGTTTTACTAGCAGTTGTATGTACGTAGCTTTCAAATCCTTTGCCGACTCCCATGAACGCATTGTTATGGACACTTATAAAATAGTCTGCTCCCCACTCATTTGCCATCTTAGAACGATCCTCTAGAACTACAAATGTATCATCGTTTCGAGAAATATTAACTCTAACACCTTTTATCTGGTTTAAATATTTAACAGCACTTAATGCAATATCTAATGCTACATTCTTTTCTTCCAATCCATATCCAGTCCCGCCTGGGTCATGTCCTCCATGTCCTGGATCAATAAACACTTTTATAATACGACTTTCAATTTCTTCAACTGTCTTAAAATCTGCAATTCCACTTACTGGCAATCCATAATCCTTTTGAAATTCCTTTACCTTTTTCTCAGTAAAATCACCATAGTAGTTAGTCACTAAAATATTCCCATATCCAAGGCTATTAAGGTTTTCTTTTAATTCTATAATGTCCTTATGTCTTTTTCCTTTTTGCATTGGAGAATTATAAATTTCATTTAGCTTTTCCAATGTTTTGTCGTCAATAATTCCATGATCCGGTAAACCGAAATAACGTTGGAATTGTTTTACCTTTTTCTCTGAGAAATCGCCAAAGTAATTCGTTACTTTAATATTTCCAAAGCCCAGTTTGTTTAAATTACGTTTTAATTCTGGTAAATCTTCATGTCTTTTTCCTTTTTGAAAAGGACTATGATAGATTGACTCAAGCTTCTCTTGTGTAATGGAATCAATTATTCCATGCTCAACTAAGTCGTATGTTCTTTGAAAATCCTTTACTTTCTTTTCAGAGAAATCACCAAAGTAATCAGTAACAGTTATATACCCAAACCCTAGTCGATTAAGCATAACTTTAAATTCTGACGTGTCTTTATGTCTTTTTCCTTTTTGGAACGGACTATTTGTTATGGCATCAAGTTGCTCTCTTGTTTTATCATCAACGATTCCGTGATCAACGAGACTATATGCCCTTTGAAATTCTTTTACTTTTTTCTCTGAAAAGGCACCAAAATAATTGGTAACTAAAATATTTCCAAATCCTATACGGTTTAGTTGTTCTTTAATGCCTGGCAAGGCACTATGTCTTTTATCATATTGTAATGGATGATTATATAACTCTTCTACTTTTTCAAAGGTCTCTTCTGTTATGGATCCTGTTACATCTAAACCATAATATGCTTGAAAGTCTTCCACCCGGGTTTTAGTATAATCTCCGAAATAATCGGTGATTAACATCCCTCCAAAACCAGCGTGGTCTAATTTGTTTTTAAGGGCTGGAATTCCCTTATGTCTTGCACCAACACTGAAACCAGTATTATAGACAGTATTTAATTCTTCTAATGTTTTTGAATCAAAAATACCATTGGAAATTAGACCATAATCAGACTGAAACTCTTTTAGTTTCTTTTCTGTAAAGTTACCAAAATAAGTGGTCACCAAAATATTTCCATAACCAAGGCGATTCATTTTCGTTTTCAATTCTATTAATTGTTGGTCACTATGACCCTGCTGTAAACTATTACTATGTATGTCGTTAATTAATTGTTGTGTAGGTAAGTCTAATTGGCCATTCACTTCAAGACCATAATATTCTTGAAACTTTTTAACTTGCTTTTCCGTAAAGGAACCAAACAACTCAGTAACTGTAATATAGCCAAACCCTATAGCGTTTAGCTGCTCTTTAAACTCTATGATTTGTGGTGAACGGTCACCTTTTGAAAAGACTTGTGGTTCTTCCTCTTCATTAATTTTTTCTGTAGTTTCTAGGTCACCTTGCTTCTCAACCGAAACCTTTTTGGAACTTTCCTCGTTATTTTCTTCAATAACTTCTTTGTTAACCTCTTTTTCATCTACTGTTTCGTTATTACTTTCTTCATCTACTTTTTCTGTTTGTTGTTCTTCGTCATATTCTTCAGTTTTTGTATCAGATTCTTGGTTCTCATCTGTCTGTTCAAGGTCATTATCTTCATTACTTGTTTCCTCTACCATATCCTCATTAGCTAACTGTTCTTCTTGATCATTTTGATTAAGATCATCATTGGCTGATAGCATAAGTTGACTGTTGAAAAGGACAAGGGAAAACACCGCTAAACTTATAACTTTTCTAAGCATGTCAATCATCTCCAGATTAATATTCTATAAGTTATGATACTATTAAATCTATTAAATTACTATAAATTAACAATAAATTAAAGTTTTAGAAAAAACCGCACCACTGTTGTGATGCGGTTTTTAAAACTTAATCTACTTTTTCTAAGAATTCATTTGCCATCCAGTAATTTTGACCGTTAACAGAAATTCGGTACCAAGTGTAATTCACACCGTTTAATGGTTCTTTTTGAGAAACAATATTATAAGAAGAATCTAGACTTAAAGCGACAAATTCGCTACTTAAGGATCCAGAAACATTTCCTGCTGGAGAAGAACGATAGTTAACTCCAGAACCATTTACATAGTATAGGTTCTTAATGTCAACATACTGTTTAGAAACCCAGCCTTCGTTACCATTATACTTAACGTTAAGCCATCCAGAACCATTTTCACCTAGGATTTCTATTTCACTACCATTTGGAATCGTAGTGATAATATCGTGATTTGTTCCTGGACCTTTTCGCAAGTTTAAGTTCACAGTAACAGTTCCTATAATGTCATTTGGATATTCATTTACATCAGGTTCAATCTCAGGTGCAGGTGGTTTAGAACCATCTGGTCCTGGTTGATCTTGATATTCAGGAATATCGTATCTTAATGGTACGTTATTCACACTGTTACCTAGCATATTGTGAAGCATTCCTGCCTGAATTTCTGCCCACATGATATGAGTTGCATATTGTGGTCCTAACGAGTTATTGTTTGCTGCATAATCTGGATTCCATTTCATCTTGTATAAAGTGTTTTGTCCTCTAGAGATATAGTTGTTAGAAATTCTTTCAGCCCCACCGACGACGGCTTCTTCTGGTGAGAACCAACCATGGTCAAATGCATATTTAGCACCGCCATCAGTTGGATTATTATCATGTGCTCCATAACCGAACATATTATAAACAATATGTTCAACATCTTTATGGTCAATATCCCTTACGACTTTACCATTTTCTCTAATTACATTTCCATTTCCATCGACACCTACACCTTTTGCTAGAGTAGATGTACCATGACTTGTTTCATGAAGAGCATGGGCGATTAAATATAATTCATTTAATCCATATTCTTTACCAGCATCGATAAATGCTTGTCCAGTGTTTGTTAGTGTTCCACTATCACTTAAGAAATTAGCATTTAATTCATTAGCTGATAGATTAGTAGATTTATCTAGCACTAAAAATTGTAAGAACTTAGCAGATCCCTTTGAATAATTCGATGGGTTTAAATAATATCTAACGTTAGCTTCATCAGCTGGGATATTTCCTGCCCCATCATATTTAGGTGTTCCTTGAGCCATTTGAATGTCAACGGCACGGTCGAATGTCAGATCATAATACGTATAGTTATATCCGTCATCTGCTTCTTTTAGTGTATCTAAAGTAACTTCATCAACAATACCTGAAACAGGTAGACCGTAATCTGCTTGAAATTCTTCTACCCTTTGTTTTGTAAAACTACCAAAATAATTAGTGACTTTAATTCCACCATATCCAATAGCATTTAACATTTCTTTTATTTCAATAATATAGTCATGTCTCTTGCCATATTGATATGGACTATCCAATATTTCCTCTAACTTATTCCACGTAGGGTCATCTGCGATTCCATTCTCGACTAAAGAGTAGTGATCTTGGAAATACTTTAAACTGTCTAACGTATCTGAATCAAACAGTTCCGAATTGTCTAAGTCACCAAAGCCTAGTTGATTTAGTTTTTGCTTTAAATCAACAATGTCAGGATGGCTATTTCCTTCTTGGAAAGGGTTATTCTTTAGATCCTCAATTTTAGACCAAGTATTAAAATCAGCCTTTGATGTAACATTTAATCCATAGTAACGTTGAAAATCGCTTACTCTTTGAGATGTATAATCACCAAAATACTCAGTGATTAACATACCTCCAAATCCTACATCTTTTAAGCTGTTTTTCAACTTAACAACGCCTTGGTGATTGCCGCCTTTCTGAAAGGCATTATTAAATGTTGACTGTAATCGGTCTTGAGTGAGTTCATCCATAATCCCGTGTACTGGTAACCCTTCGTCTTCCTGGAATTGTTCAACTCGAGTTTTCGTCCAAGAACCGAAGAAAGTCGAGA
This sequence comes from Piscibacillus sp. B03, assembly GCF_052246295.1. NCBI lineage: Bacteria > Bacillati > Bacillota > Bacilli > Caryophanales > Bacillaceae > Piscibacillus > Piscibacillus sp. B03. The sequence continues at coordinate 26,792 of NZ_JBQQCO010000029.1, forward strand.
TGGCAATGCCATCGTAATCAAGCCAATTTAATAGATTTTTAATCTCTACTAAATCGTCATGTTCGTTACCTTCTTGAATAGGGTGATTGATAATACTATTAATCTTCGACTGTGTAGGTTCGTCGATTCGACCATTAACAGCTAACCCATAAGTTTCTTGAAAGGCTCGAACTCGATTTTCAGACCAAGAACCGAAATAATTTGTTTCTTGAATATACCCAAAGTCTAAAGCATTTAACTTCTCTTTCCATCCAATTAGATTTGAGTGCGATTTCCCTTTTTGTAAAGGATGATCAAGAGTATCTTCAATGTGTAACAATGTTTCAAGAGTAATCGTACCTGTAACCTGTAGTTCATAATAATTTTGATAGTCTCGAACACGTGTAGCTGTATAACTACCAAAGTTTTCAGTTATGAGAATTCCACCAAAGCCTAGTTCATCTAGCTTTTCTTTTAAGTCTTCGATTTTCGAATGACTACCACCTTCTCGGTAGGTACGGTTGAATTCATTCTCTAAATGGTTACGGGTTAAACTATCCACTATACCATGAGCAGGAATCCCTTGATCCTCTTGAAATTGTTCGACTCTAGTAGACATCCAAGAACCAAAATAAGTTGATACACCAATTCGGTCATAACCTAACCAATTTAACATGTGCTTAATCTCTATTAAATCGTCATGTTCGTTACCTACTTGTAAAGGATGAGAGATTAATTGATTAATTTTGGTCTGTGTTGGTTCATCTATAATTCCATTGACTGCCAAACCGTATGTCTCTTGGAAAGATCTTACTCGATTATCAGACCAGTTTCCAAAGTAATCTGTCTCTTGTATATAACCAAAATCAAGTCGGTTTAATTTTTCTTTCCAGTCTATTAAATCTGGATGTCTTTTACCTTCTTGAAATGGGCTATCTAGTATTTCTTCAATCATTAGAAGAGTTTCAGTGTTAATATTACCTGTTGTTGCTAGTCCATAATACTTTTGGAGCTCGCCGACACGTTGAGCTGTAAAGCTTCCGTAATTTTCAGTTTTGAGAATACCCCCAAAACCCAAATCATCTAACTTATACTTTAAGTCAACGATTTTGCCATGACTGCCACCTTCTTGATAGACACGAGTTAATTCGCTCTCTAAATGACTACGCGTCAATTCATCTACGATACCGTGTGCTGGGATCCCTTGGTTTTCTTGGAATTGTTGGACTCGAGTTTCCGTCCAAGACCCGAAATAAGTCGAAACAGCAATTCGATCGTAACCTAACCAATTTAACATGTGTTTAATCTCTATTAAATCATCATGTCTGTTATCCTTTTGTAATGGATGAGAGATTAATTGATTAATTTTATCTTTAGTTGGGTCATCTATGATTCCATTTACCACTAAACCATAAGTATCTTGAAATGCACGTACACGGTTATCAGACCAAGAGCCAAAATAATCTGTTTCTTTAATATATCCGAAATCTAATTGGTTTAATTTTTGCTTCCATTCTATTAAATCATTATGGCGCTTTCCTTCCTGAAGTGGGTGATTTAACAATTCCTGAAGCATTAACATAGTCTCCGTATTTGCCTCACCCGTTGCATCCAACCCATAATATTCTTGGAAATCACTCACCCTCTGTGCGGTGTAACTTCCAAAATTATCGGTTATTAACATGCCTCCAAAACCGATTTCCTTCAATTGTTCCTTAAATTCAGAGACATTCTCATGACTCCCTCCTTCTTGAAAGACGGAGGAATAAGAGTCTACTAAAGTGTTATAAGTCTCTGAATCTAGCACTCCAGAGTCTGGAAGGCCTGAATCCTCTTGAAACTGACTAACTCTGGTTTCAGTCCAATTCCCATAATAATCCGTAACCTGTATTCCGTCGTATCCTAACCAATTTAACATGACCTTTACATCAATTAATATCTCATGTCTATCTCCGTTTTCAAGCGGAAAATCGACATCTTGTTCATTAGCAAATATAGTAGATGAATTAAACAAAATTGCGATTATAAATATAGCCACAGACATTATACTTATTCTATTTTTAAATTGCATACTAAGAAAAAATTCCCTCCTTTCAAATAAACTTTTCATTTTATTTTCTCTTGAAATCTTAACAATTTCAATAGAAATATGGAACTAATTTTACAAAGTACAACAATTTTTTAATTTTATTAATAAATGATTATTTTTTTAACAATCTACTAACTTTTTTAAAAAACTGTAACCCTCCCTCAATAAATTAATTATTTCTTAGAATTTCGCCGTTTTTCTTTGATTTTTTATGGTTTTATTGCTTTTGAATCAATTGGTGGCCACCAATTGATTCAAAATTAGGCTGAAATTGGTAGTTGA
>NZ_JBQQCO010000030.1:0-23949 GCF_052246295.1 Piscibacillus sp. B03
TGATTCATAGGGAAGACCTCTTTTCTGTGAATTTTAGTCTGCTAACTTAATTCTACAGAATGGGTCTTCCTTTTTCTATATCATTGAAAATCGGAATAGCCATTTACACAAAATATTTTACACTCTCCTTTTTAGGAAATTTGTACCCCTTTTCCGTCCAAAAATTCTGATAACTTTCTACTAATTATACTATAATAACTAATACTTTAGTATTATGGTGTCGAATTTAGAAGTTTCTTTCTTCAATCCAGGCATTGGCCTCTTGAACTAAATCTCTTTTTAATTGTGATTTCGTTCGTTTGTATTTTCTCTCTAATTTGACTACAGATGCCGTGGAATAACCATATCGGTTTAATTCTTGTTTATAGGTCTCGAAAAAACCATTAAACCTCTCATCAATTTCATTTTCTAGTTTCGTAGCTTTTTGTTCGTATTTTAGTACAATAGCCCCAATTTGTAGTGGGTTTGGATCTTCGTTAAGGTTTGCTAATACTTCTTCCTTTATTTCTTCGATTTCATTAATCGTATTTTCTTTAAGCTCTTCAAATGTGGATTCATATTTTTGAATGATATCGTCTTCTTTTGGTGGAGCAGTCATTTGTTCGGATTGTGGGCTATCTAGAACATCATTAGTCCAAGTATAAGATGAAGACTCATCATTTTCTTGTTCAATTTGCTCTGTTTCCTCTTGGTTTAATACACGTTCAATCACATTAATTCCATTTGTCACAACATAAATCATAACGATTAAAACGATTAGAAGTAATTTTTTCATTGTCAGCCGTCAGCCTTTCTAAGTCCGTTCTTTTTCCATCTTCGTCAAAAGTTTTGCGATTTATACTGTGAAATTAGGGGAAAATAAACAACAATTCGACAGAACTGGACAAATATAAGCAAAATAGGGAGTGTCCTATACTGTGACCGACTTAGAACGTTTGTATGAGCTATATCTAGTTAATGTTGCCATATAGGTATTAAACTGACTTTTTTATCTGAAGAGCTGTAATGGTAAAATGACGGTTATACTTTGTTAAAAATTAAATAATAAAGGGGTATTAAAATTGAGTTCTGATAATGGACTGAAAAGAAAAAAACTAAGTAAAACGTTTAAGCCTCATTGGGTTTGGGCAATTGCCTTAGGTTCATCAATCGGATGGGGATCGTTCGTTTTACCAGCTGATTGGATGGCTGGAGTAGGACCATTAGGCGTTATTCTTGGATTAACTATAGGTGCAGTACTAATGGCGATAATTGCGATTAGTTACGGAGTCCTTATTCGAAACTATCCTGTGTCTGGTGGGGAGTTCGCCTATGCATTCTTGAGTTTAAACCGTGTCCATGCATATATTAGTGGGTGGTTCTTAACATTAGGTTATATATGTATCGTAGCGTTAAACGCAACAGCATTCGCTTTAATGTTGAAGTTCGTTTTCCCGGATTTCATTCAAAATATGAAAATGTATAGTATTGCCGGTTGGGACGTGTATTTCACAGAAATCATCGTAGTTACTGTATTAGTTGCGTTTTTTACGTATTTAAATATTAAAGGTTCAGGTTTATCAGGCCGTTTGCAATTTATTTTTGTAATGATTTTAATCTTAGGTGTCTTTTCATTAACTGGTCTGATGACAACGAACAGCGGCACATCATTTAGTAACATGGCGCCAGTATTTAGCCCGGAAGTATCACCTTTAGCAGCTATACTAACAATTGTTGCGATTGCACCGTTTGCTTACGTCGGTTTTGATAACGTTCCACAGGCAGCGGAGGAATTTAAATTCTCAGCACGTAGAGCATTAACGCTTATTATGATGGCGTTGTTATTTGCAGCTATAATCTATTCTCTAATGATTGTAACGACTGCAGTTGCAGCACCTTGGCAGGATACGTCGGCTGCAGGTTTACAATGGGGAACAGGTACCGTTGTGCAAGATGTATTAGGAACAGGTGGATTAATAATCTTAGTTGTTGCTTTATCCATGGGTATTTTCACCGGTTTAAATGGATTCTTAATATCATCAAGTCGTGTATTGTTCGCGATGGCACGTGGTAAAGTGTTACCAAAACCGTTTTCTCACTTGCATAGTCAATACAATACACCGTACTTTGCTATTATATTTGCGGCCATTGTTGCAATCATTGCACCCTGGTTCGGACGCGAAGTGTTAGGTTGGATCGTTGATATGTCATCAGTCGGTGTATCAATTGCATATTTCTATACATGTTTTACAGCTTATAGCTTATTAAAATGGAATAAAGGTGAAGACTACGATGAAACACTTCATATTGTTTCACCAGGTAAGAAGTTTGTAGCCATTTTAGGTATGATTTCAAGTGTCAGCTTCTTAGTATTATTACTTTATCCGAATTCACCAGCTGCTTTAGGATCTGAGTCATTATGGGCATTAGTGATTTGGGTAGCATTAGGTGTGATCTTCTACTTTGTAAGACGTAAAGATTTACAAAGTTATGATCGTGAAGATTTAGCTTATTTAATCTTAGGAAAAGAGAAGTTTAAACTGACAGATAAAGAGGATTAATTTATAAGGCCACTCCAAATGTATTTGGGGTGGCTTTTTGGTTTTAAAATAGAAAAATCCCGCTGGCTGTCTCGCCAACGGGATACATACATAAAAATTACTGAACTGCTTTAAATGCGTTTAAATGACCGTTTCCGAATAATTTACGTTCTTGGCCATTCACTTTATCAACTGCACCTTTTAGTAGCTCTCGCTTAACTTGTGCAGGTGATAATTCGCCATTGTTTTGATCAATGATTAAACCTGCTACAGCTGATACTTTAGGTGTTGCCATTGAAGTGCCGACACTAAAGTAATAACCAGTATCAGATGCACTGTCAGCGCTTAGGTTGAATTCGAAATAGTGCATTAGGTTATCTAGATATTCATCTAGTCGACCTTCTGATGCATACTGATTATACAAGCGAGTGTCTCCACCTACTGTTGCAATGTCGATTTGACCAGCACCATAGTTAGAATACTCTGCAATAACATCGTTAGGTCCAGTAGCTGAAACGTTTACGACATTTGATAATTGAGCAGGAACTGTTTTAGCTGTTCCGCGGAATTGTACATTTTCACTACCATACTCTTCATTGAGATAATTCATTACTTGATTATTGTTGCTTAAATCCAGGCCGTCGTTACCAGCAGCCACAACTACAACTGCACCTTTATCCTCAGCATATTTAGCTGCACGTTTGTATGCTACGTAGTCTGCAACGTCATTACCAGCGTTTTCCCATTTACCATCATCATTTTTAACAAATGTTTGACCGAATAAATCCCAGCCACCAAGGCTCATTGATAATACATCAGAACCATCATCAGCAGCAGCAATCATTGCTTTGTAAATCCAAGCAGATTCTGCCGAGCTTGTTCCAAATACTCGGTAAGCACGAAGACCCAAGTCAGGTGCTACACCTAACATACCATTACCAGCACCAGCGATTGAACCAGACACATGACTACCGTGACCGTGTAGGTCGACAAAGTTGCCAGGGTCTCCAGTTTCACTAGGTTCTGTTCCTTGGAAACCGCCTGCTGGTACAAAGTTTTTAGAACCTTCAACTAAGTTTGGAGCTAAATCGATATGTGTAGGGTTGATCCCCGTATCAATTACAGCTACAACAGTGTCATGAGAACCAGTGTGTTCTGCATAGCTTGCACCATTTTCAGTGATACGCTGAATGTCCCACTGAATTGGCCAGAACTGTGGCATTTCCATTCCAGCTTCTTCTAAAAGATCCCCATTCAAATCACCTGAAAGGTCACCAGAAAGATCTAAGTCACCACTGAACTCAATGGATTGTGATTCTGGTAAGTCCCAAGATAAAGATAGGCTTGCTGCTTGTACACCTTTAAACCCTTTAATTTGATTTAAATCACCAGCTGTACCTTTCACTTGGTAATAGCCAATCTCAGGCACTTCATAAACGATTTCAGCATCTGTTAGTGACAGATCACCTTTGAATTTTTCTACCTGAGCATTGTTCTTAAGAACAACAGAATAATAATTCTCTTCAGCATCAGCACCGACTCCTAATGCCGAGAATGAGAATAGTGCGATAGCAAGTGTTGCAATCAGTGTTATGACTTTCTTCATGCGAATAATTCCTCCCCTAAATGAATTTTTTGAACACTCTAACTATATTCTTATGAAATATTTATTATCCTTCAAATGTTTTGAAATTAAGACAATAGAACTAGTTTATTTATTTTTGTTATTAAATAATAATAATTATAATTTTATGAAAAAATTATATACTTTAACGTCATTTTTTTGATTAAAATCCAAATTATTTATCAACCTTTAAGGTATTGATGTTGTTATATAAAAATAATAAAATAATACTTGACCTCGATCATAAAGGGTTATTTAGACGCTATCTTTTTATTTTGTCCCTCAAAGTTTACTTTGGGGGATCTTTTTTGTCATAAAAAAAGATGCTTACCATCTAAGGTAAACATCTGATTGTTATGATAATGTAACTTCTTTCTCTACATATTTTTCTTCTCCCTCAGTGATTTTCGCTTGATCTGAGGTCAAATCAACAATCCAAGTTTTAAAGCTATCTACTTCTGATACCGGGACGTACACATGGAATGTTACTGAATCTAAGTATTCTGTATCACCTAATAATTGTCCGCTATTGCGTAGTTCGTTTTCTAATTTACCAATTAGTCCGTAATCCACTTTAATAAGGATTTCTTTCATTAAAGTTCGTTCAACAACTCCAATGTGTTTAATCGCTTCTGAAGTCGAGTTCGAATAAGCACGAATGAGACCACCTGCACCTAATTTTATTCCACCGAAATAACGTGTCACAACGACTGCAGTGTCTTTTAGGTCCATTTTTTTCAAGACTTCAAGTATTGGAACGCCGGCTGTACCACTTGGCTCGCCATCGTCTTGTGCTTTTTGGATTAAGTTTTGCTCACCAATCATATAAGCAGAACAGTTATGTGTGGCATCTTTATGTTGCTTTTTAATTTCGTTAATAAATTCTTGAGCTTCTTCCTCGGTTTCAGTTCTTTTTACATGACCTATGAAGCGTGATTTCTGAATCACGATTTCATGAGAGCCTGCCTCTTTGATGGTTAAATATTTTTCTAACATAAAAATGAACTCCTCTCATTCCTATATTATAATGTTATTACGAATTCAGAGCAAAAGGTGTGCAGTTGGACAATTAATGATAAAATGTGACTAAGACCCTCGCGAATATTTGAAATCTTTCGAATGGATATAGTTACAATGGAGGAATTAGTCATGTCGGTTGTAAAGGATAATGAGAAAGCACTAGATTCCGTAATTGAGGAAATGATCAATGTCGTAACGAACAGTAAAAGAGAAGTGTTCGAAATTGGAGAGGAATCTAGAAAACAACAAGAAGTATTGAACAAAGAAGTGAAGGAAATTAAGCGTGAGGTAGAGAATATAATAAATGAGAGTGACGAATTAGAGAGACGACTTAAAGCTTCAAGAGTGAGATTATCAGAGGTTAGTAAGAACTTTGAGCACTATTCTGAAGAGGAAGTGCGTCAAGTTTATAATAATACGCATGAGTTACAAACACAATTAGTGGTACAAAGGCAAAAAGAAGTAGCACTAATTAAACGACGTGACGATTTAGAACAACGAATTAAAATATTAGCCAATAGTGTTTCGCGTGCTGAAAAGTTAATGAGTAAGATTAATGTTATTTTGACCTATTTAAACGAAGATTTTAAAGAGGTCAATGAGGCACTTGAATCAGCGAAGCAAAAGCATGAATTTGGATTAAGGATTATTGAGGCTCAAGAAGAAGAGCGCAGGAATTTATCGCGTGAAATACATGATGGGCCAGCACAAATGCTTGCTAATGTGTTAATTCGTTCAGATATTATTGATAAAACGATTAAACAGCGTGGTATGGACGAAGCCTTAAAAGAGATTAAAGAGATGAAAGAAATGGCGAGAAATGCGCTATATGAGGTGCGTAGAATTATTTATGATTTACGACCTATGGCATTGGACGACTTAGGACTAGTTCCGACTTTGCGTAAGTACCTCTCTACCATTGAGGAATACCACGAGCTCAAAATTCAATTTGAGTTCAAAGGTAAGGAAATGCGATATGGGCATAAGTTTGAAGCGGCTGTCTTTCGAATGATTCAAGAGGCCGTTCAAAACGCGGTTAAACATGCTCAAGCAAAAATTATACGTGTGCAATTCGAGGCCACTCAACAAAAGCTTAATGTAAGGATTGTTGATGATGGTATTGGGTTTGACCAGGAAGCAACTAAGCATCAATCTTTTGGATTAATTGGCATGAGGGAACGAATAGAGATGTTGGACGGCAGTTTAAAGGTTGAATCTGAGTTAGGTCAAGGCACAAAAGTTAAGATTTCTTTACCGAACGTTTACGAAGACCAATAATTGGACGGGATTCGTTATACTGTGGTTGGAAACGAATTTTAGGAGGTTATTAAATGGGAACTAGAATCGTGTTAATTGATGATCATAAATTATTTCGTGAAGGTGTAAAACGAATTTTAGAATTTGAAGAGAGCTTTGAAGTTGTCGCAGAAGGTGGCGACGGATCAGATGCGATGGCGATTGTTGATGAGACGAAGCCGGATATCGTGATCATGGATATTAATATGCCGAATATAAACGGTGTTGAAGCAACACGTAAACTGATTAATAAATACGAAGACTTAAGAGTCATAATTTTATCGATTCATGATGATGAATCATACGTGACACACGCACTTAAATCTGGTGCGTTAGGGTATATGCTTAAGGAAATGGATACTGATGAATTAGTCAACGCTATCAAGATTGTTAGTGACGGTGGTTCATACGTACACCCGAAAGTAACACATAATCTAATTAAAGATTATCACCGATTAGCTCTAGCAGGTTCATCAACTGGATCAAGCTCAAGCAGTGCATTTCAACAGGTTGAGTACCGCAAGCCATTACACTTGTTAACTAGACGAGAGTGTGAAGTGTTACAACTCATGACGGATGGTCAGAGTAACCGTGGCATTTCAGAGAACCTTTATATTAGTGAAAAAACGGTTAAGAACCACGTATCGAACATATTGCAAAAAATGAATGTTAACGACCGTACTCAAGCAGTTGTAACTGCAATTAAAAACGGTTGGGTTGAAGTTAAGTAGTGAGAAACGCCGGGACACCCCGGCGTTTTTTACGTTAAAAGTCGATTAAACGTGTGCGATTGTCGATAGAGAAGGCGCGAATGTCGATAGAGAGGCTCTGATTATCGATAGGGCGCCTCTGAATGTCGATAGGAAAGCTCTGAATGTCGATAGGAAAGCTCTGAATGTCGATAGAGAAGCTGCGATTATCGATAGGGCGCCTCTGAATGTCGATAAGAGAGGATCTGATTATCGATAGGGCGTCTCTGATTGTCGATAGAGAAGCTGCGATTATCGATAGGGCGCCTCTGAATGTCGATAGAGAGGCTCTGATTATCGATAGGGCGCCTCTGATTGTCGATAGAGAAGCTGCGATTATCGATAGGGCGCCTCTGAATGTCGATAGGGCGTCTCTGAATGTCGATAGGGCGCCTCTGAATGTCGATAGAGAGGCTCTGATTGTCGATAAGGAAGCTCTGAATGTCGATAAGGAAGCTCTGATTGTCGATAGAGAAGCAGCGATTATCGATAGGGCGCCTCTGAATGTCGATAGGAAAGCTCTGAATGTCGATAGGAAAGCTCTGAATGTCGATAGAGAAGCTCTGATTATCGATACGGCGTCTCTGATTGTCGATAGAGAAGCTGCGATTATCGATAGGGCGCCTCTGAATGTCGATAGAGAAGGCGCGAATGTCGATAGGGAGGCTCTGATTGTCGATAAGGAAGCTCTGATTGTCGATAGAGAAGCTGCGATTATCGATAGGGCGTCTCTGATTGTCGATAAGGAAGCTCTGAATGTCGATAGGAAAGCTCTGAATGTCGATAGGGAGGCTCTGATTGTCGATAAGGAAGCTCTGATTGTCGATAAGGAAGCTCTGATTGTCGATAGAGAAGCTTTGATTATCGATAGGGCGTCTCTGAATGTCGATAAGAGAGTCGTTACTGTCGATAGATCGGCTTCAATCGTCTGTAGTCGTCCGTAAAATTTTGACCTTATCATAATTTGTTAAAATGTAATTGGATCGGCAAAAATATTATCGCAATTATTTGGGTTATATAGTAAAATTTATAGTAAGAAAAAGGGAGGTAGAGGGAATGAAAACGGTTGTTGTGACGGACAGTACAGCCTACATACCAGAAGACCAATTAGAAGAATTAAATATCCATGTCGTGCCTCTAGCTGTGACGTTTGGGCAGGAGAGTTATCGTGAACTCTATGATATTACAACGAAAGAGTTTTATGATAAGGTGCGCACATCGGACGAGCTACCTAAGACTTCACAGCCATCAATTGGTGATGTGTTAACAACATATGAAAAATTATCTAAAGAGTACGATGCTATCATTTCAATTCATTTATCTAGCGGAATTAGTGGAACCTATCAAGCAGCGGTGTCAGCTGGACAATCAGTTGATGGTGTTGAAGTGTATCCATTTGATTCAGAGATTAGCTGTATGGCTCAAGGTTTTTATGTGCTTCGTGCGGCAGAGATGGCAAAAGAAGGTGCCACTCCAGAAGAGATTCTTGAAGTGTTAAACGAAATTAAAGAAAATATGCAAGCATATTTCATGGTCGATGATCTAAGCCATTTAGCCCGCGGTGGACGTCTAAGCGGTGCACAAGCAATGGTTGGTAGCTTGCTTCAAGTTAAGCCTCTTTTACACTTTGAAGATAAGAAGATTGTTCCATTTGAAAAAATTCGTACAAGCAAAAAGGCGTTTAAACGTATGGAGCAATTACTTAAAGAAACGGCTGATGACGCTGAGAAAGTTAAAGCTTGTATCATTCATGCAGAGCGTGAAGACATTGCGAAGAATTGGAAGCAAGAGCTAGAAGAAAAGTATCCAAATGTTGAATTTGTTATTAGTTATTTTGGTCCTGTTATTGGTACGCATTTAGGTGAAGGCGGTATTGGCCTTTGCTGGTACAAAGTGAGTTAATAATAAATGCAATTATTATAATTTATATGCGAAACAGACAGGCCATGGCTTGTCTGTTTTATATTTTGAGAAAAGGAGATCAAATTAATTGAACGATTATTATGCCTCTCAATTCCACGGTAAACGCCTTCTTAAGCGTGAACTTCATTTAGATGAATCTACCTTTAAAAAGTTGTTATCAAAAAAGTTATTAGTTGAAGTTCCAGGCATTGATAAAAATCAATGCCAACGTTGTTATAATTACGACAAGAAATATTTTGGGAGACTGCCTTCAGGTCATTTATACTGCCGAAAATGCATTATGATGGGGCGTGTCAGTAAAAGTGAACCGCTGTATAAATGGAATGGTCCTGCACCGACATATGAACCAGTGCAAAATCCATGCCAGTGGGATGGCACTTTAACGCCACTTCAACAACATGCATCAGATGAACTTGTTAAGCAAATCCAACAATCAGGTTCGCTGTTAATTCACGCTGTGTGTGGTGCTGGCAAAACTGAAATGTTATATGAAGGAATTGCCTACGCTGCCTCAAAAGGAATGAAAACTTGTATTGCGACACCTCGAACAGACGTGGTGCGAGAATTAGCCCCGAGGTTAAGGCGAGATTTTCCTAATATAACATCAGCGGCCTTATACGGTGATTCACAAGAGGTAGATGAACAAGCACACTTGGTCATTGCGACAACACATCAACTACTCCGATACGACCAGGCATTTGACGTGATGATTGTTGATGAAGTTGATGCATTCCCCTATCATCGAGATTCAACATTACCGAAAGCAGTTAAGCGAGCACTAAAAGACAAACATACACTAATCTACCTTACTGCAACTCCACGAATGGACTTAAAGCTTAAGTCATTCTTCAAGCTAATTCCAACTGTCTCAATTCCAATGAGGTTTCATGGCCACCCGTTGCCAATTCCTGCTTTTCAATATGTCAATAAAATAAGCAACAACATCACAAACGGTAAAATTCCAAAACGTATTCAAAAGTGGATTGATGATCGCGGGAGTCGGCGCTATTTACTTTTCGCCCCGACAGTTGAAATGGCAAAACAGCTTTCGGCTCTACTCAACGACATGCCTTATGTTTATGCAGAACATCCCAAACGCGAAGAATTAATTAAACTATTTCGATATAAAAAATTTCAAGCAATAATCACCACAACGATTTTAGAGCGCGGGGTGACATTTCCATCGATTGATGTCGCCGTTATACAAGCGGATCATGACGTGTTTGATGAAGCGGCATTAGTGCAAATAGCTGGGAGAGCTGGTAGAAGTGCTCACGACCCAAGTGGGGATGTAACGTTTTTTGCTGAACAAAAAACGAACGCCATGGTTGGAGCAAGGGTGTATTCATTGACGATGAACCGTAAAGCAAAGAAGTGGAAGGAGGCTCAACATGTATTGCCTAATCTGTTATAAGGACTTAGAACCGGCAACTACTTGGGCCACTCTTTTTGAAGTTTCGAATAAATGTCTTTGCGAAGAATGCGGTCAGCAATTTGAACGGATTTCAAACGTTGCTCCTTTTCAATGTGAAAAGTGCATGAGGTCTATGACATCTGATATCGAACTTTGTGGTGATTGCTTCGCGTGGGAAGAGCGATTTGGTGGAAACGATCCCCTTACACGAAATGAATCCAGTTTTACTTATAATACATTTATGAAAGATACGATGGCTCTATTTAAGTATCGTGGGGATTATGAACTGATTAACGTGTTCAAAGAAGAAGTAGAACAAGCACTCCTGCCATTTAAGGATTTCGCATTTGTGCCGATACCTTTAAGTGAGGAGCGATTCCAAGAACGAGGTTTTAATCAAGCAGAAGCTATTGTCAATTTATCCGAACAGCCAACCGTTAACCTTTTAAAACGCATACATTCTGAAAAACAATCGAAAAAATCAAAACGAGAACGAATCTTTTCAAGTAACCCGTTCAAAGTTATGGATGCTCCGCCTAAAAAAGTGATGTTAATAGATGATATATACACAACCGGAACCACCTTACGTCAAGCAGCTAAGCTAATACTAGACTCGGGTGCGAAAGTGGTCCGTTCATTTACACTAATTAGAAGTTAAACTTAGTTTTGTGAACTTTCAGTATAGAAGGTATAATAAAGGTAGAAAAGATTGAGGAGGAATGACCATGGGAGAGTTAGCAAACTGTCCTCAGTGCGGAGAATTGTTTGTAAAGAGAGCAATTGATGTTTGTCAAAAATGTTATCAAGAAGAAGAAAAGAAATTTGAAAAAGTTTACGCTTTTATTAGAAAAAAGAGAAACCGAACAGCTACGATGTATGAGGTGTCGAACGAAACAGGGGTAGAAGAATCACTTATTACTAAATGGTTAAAGCAGAAGCGAATTCACCCGTCGCAAGCACCGAACTTTAATTATCCATGTGAAAGGTGCGGGAATATGATCTCAGAAGGTAAGCTATGCTCGAACTGTTCAGATTCACTTAAAAGAGACTTGGTTGACGAATCTGCTGCGCAACAAGTTAAAGAATCATCAAACGTGACTACTTACTATAATGTAAATAAAAATTAGTAATAGGCTAAACTTTTCTTGAAAACATCCGATATAAATAATGAATAATTCGGACGGTAAAAAGAGGGTGTAATGATGAAGATTAATGGTGTAAATGGGGCAAACTTAAACCCCTATCAAAAACAAATGCAAAAGCAACAACAATTGCAATCATCTCAACCGAAAGATAAATTAGAGATCTCAAATGAAGCAAAGCAGTTACAAGAAGGTAACGGTATTGTTCAAGCGAGAAAAGAGAAAGTGGAGAATTTGAAGCAACAAGTTCAAAGCAACGAGTATGATGTGAATCCTAAGAAGACGGCAGAGAAGATGATTGATTTTTGGACGAATAAGCGAGTATAGGAGAGGGTCTTTTGACTATACAAAAAATTGTCGAGCATTTGGAGAAGCTGAATCAGTTGAATGAAAGCTTATTAGCTCTATCGAAACAAAAAACGGATTTTGTTAAGAAAAGTCAAATCGATGAATTCAATGAGCTTCTCATGAAAGAGAGAAAACACGCGCAGGCGATTGATCAAGTTGAAGCGAAGCGTGTTACATTAACTGAACAGTGGTTCCATGAACATGCTCCTAATGCAGAAGAACAAACGATTAGTTACTTAATCGAGTTAACGGACGATGAGGAAATGAAGCAAAAGCTAGAGGAGATTTTTGAGAAGTTAGTGATGAATCTAGCATTGTTAAAACAGCAGGAACAGCTGAACCGAGAATTGATTGAACAATCATTACAATTTATTAATCTATCACTCGAGATGTACGAACCACAATCGAAAAACATCAATTACAACCAATCTAATAAAAGTGAACAACGACAACAGACGTCGATGTTTGATTCGAAAGCTTAATAGGTAGAGGAGAGACAAGCATGCCTTCAACATTTCACGGGTTAGAAGTGGCAAGAAGAGCCCTTTTCACCCAACAATCCGCTTTACATACAACGAGCCATAATATTGCCAACGCAAATACTGACGGGTACTCGAGACAACGTGTACAATTTGAACAAACAAGTCCATTTCCTGCCCCAGCACGAAATCGCCCAGAAATTCCTGGACAGATGGGAACGGGTGTTGAAGCGGGTCAAATTGAACGTGTACGTGATGCGTTTTTAGATTTTCAATATCGAACGGAGAACAACAAGAACGGTTACTGGAGCGAGCGAGCTGATGCGTTGAGCCGTATGGAAGATATCATGAATGAGCCAAGCGATGAAGGTTTAGCTAAAGCGATGGATCAGTTCTCTGCAGCCTTACAAGACCTTGCTACAAATCCTGAAGACGGTGGGGTTAGACGTGTGGTTGCTCAACGTGGTGAAGCGTTAGCAGAAACATTCCATTATATCGATCGTTCATTGAAAAACGTTCAAGGTGAGTTAAAAGACCAATTAGATAAAAACGGTAGTCAAGTTAATGACATCATTAAAGGAATTCAAGAATATAGCGACCAGATTAATCGAATCGAACCGAATGGCTACCTTCCTAATGACTTATATGACAAGCGTGATGCACTAATCGATCAGCTTTCACAATTTGTGAACATTAAAGTTGATAAAACTGGTAATGGTGGTAATTCAAAAGCATCTGCTGAAGGAATTGCAAAAATTACGCTATTAGATGAAAATGGCAATCCGATGAAAGATCAAAATGGAGAAGAATTAACGATTATTTCAGAGGATAATAGTGTTCGAGAGTTCAGTTTCGATTTTGTTGAGCATGAAGGGCAAGAGCTAGTCTCTAAAGTTAATTTGACCGATGCTGATGGCGAGACAGTGACGTTTGATGCGTTAGATTTCAATTCTACTGGTCAACTTAAAGGTGTCATGGATGCTAACGGTCAAGCAACATTTGATGATGCCGGAAATGTCGTTGAAGGACCTGTTGGAGACTACTATGAGATGGTCAACCAGATTAATAAGATGGCTTATGAATTTTCAAAGGCGTTTAATAATGTACATGAAAAAGGTTTTACTTTAGATGGCGAGCAAGGTGGCTCATTCTTTGATATGACGGGAATGGATGAGTTTAACGCAGCATCCATGATTAAAGTATCAGATGAAATTAAAGAAGATGAAAATTCGATTGCAGCGTCTGCAACTGGGGCTCCAGGGGATGGAGAACATGCACTTAACTTAGACCGAGTGAGAGACATGGTGTCAGATGATTTATTAGATGATGACATAGACTTGGATGGTAAATCTGTTCAAAAATTCTATGAAGCTATGATTGGAGATCTTGGAATAAAGGCAGAAGAATCGAACCGAATGGCAGCAAATACAAACCAGTTAAGAACATCCGTTGAAAATAATAGACAAGCTGTTAGTGGTGTTTCATTAGATGAAGAAATGGCAAACATGATTAAATTCCAACACGCTTATAACGCAGCTGCTCGTAACCTAACGGTCGTAGATGAAATGTTAGATCGTGTGATCAATCAAATGGGAATCGTCGGAAGGTAGGTGAAGTCTGATGCGTATTACACAAAATATGATGAATAATAGCTTGTTAAATAATTTAAGAAATAACTATTCACAAATGGATCGTTACATGGAGCAACTATCAACAGGTAAGAAAATTAACCGACCATCAGACGACCCTGTAGT
The DNA here is from genome assembly GCF_052246295.1 of Piscibacillus sp. B03. Classification (NCBI taxonomy): domain Bacteria; kingdom Bacillati; phylum Bacillota; class Bacilli; order Caryophanales; family Bacillaceae; genus Piscibacillus; species Piscibacillus sp. B03. The sequence goes on from NZ_JBQQCO010000030.1 coordinate 14,269, forward strand.
CGCGATGAGAGGGGTTAATTATCGATCTGAACTAGCTGGTGTAGAACAATATGACCGTAACATGGGAGAGCTTCGTAACTGGATGGATACTTCGGATGAATCATTAGATCAAACGAATCAGGCATTAAGCCGTGTTCGTGAAATTGTCGTTCAGGCGAGTAACGATACATATGAAGAAAAACAACGCGAAAACATGTCTAAAGAAATTGATCAGATAAGAAACCATTTAATTGATTTAGCTAATACGAAGGTAAATGGTAAGCATATTTTTAATGGTACCAATACGTTGGAGCCGCGTTTTTCAGAAGATGGTGAGTTATTGGCAGCAGAAGGAAATGATGACGGTGTTATGATTGAAGTTTCTGAAGGAATTCAAATCAGAGCAAACATTAACCCATCAAATGTGTTTAGTGAAGACTTATTTAATGATTTGAATAACCTAGTAAATGGACTTCAGAACCCTGACATGTCAGGTGATGATTTTGATGACTATTTAGATTCGCTAGACAATCACATGGGCGAACTACTAAATGAGCGTGCAGATTTAGGAGCACGAATGAACCGTGTTGATTTACTAGAGAGTCGTTTAAGCCAACAAGAGATATCAACGAATAAAATTATGTCAGAGAACGAAGATGCTCACATGGAAGAAGTCATTATGAATCTTAAGATGCAAGAAAGTATTTACCGTGCATCATTATCAGCTGGTGCACGAATTATCCAACCAACATTAATGGATTTTCTAAGATAATGGATGAAAAGCTATCTGTTTTAAGGCAGGTAGCTTTTCTTAGAGAGTAAGAAGGTATAAATTTTTAAATAATTTCTGATAAATTATGTTGCAACGCACTGTCTAGCGCAATGCGCCCAACCACTGGGTGACTTCCCGCCTAAACCTACGATAAGTCAACATCGGCTCACGAATTCGCCGTGTTTCCTTTATCTCAGTTCAGACGGTCCAGTCACTGCGTGGTTAAACAGGCGCTTGCGCCTTTCTTAAATGTGGTGATGAATATGGATTTTCCAAAACTTAATATAACTCAGCAATCAGCCAAGATTGGAATGAATCAAACACCTGGTCAGCTTTCAATTCGTCAACCTCAGGCAGATCTAGAAATTAGCCAACCACCAGCTGACTTGAAGATACACAGACGACCATCGAAACTGACGATTGATCAGTCACAAGTGTTCAAAGAATTAAACATGGTGGGTCCACTCGAGTCGACAAAGCAAGCGGCGCAAGAAGGTGAGCGAAAGGCTGCTGAGGGAACAAGCCGCGTGGCGAATGAGGGTGATCAACTGATGCGCATTGAGAACGGCACAGATGGGGTTATTGCTCAGATAGCTGAACGAAACGCGTTTGATGATTATCAACCGATACAGATGAAATGGATCCCGTCTAACTTTGCGGTGAAGTTTGATTACGACCCAGGCGATGTTGAGGTAGAAGCAAATGCTAACAAGCCAATCATTAATGCCAAGCACAACAAACCAGAGGTTGATTATCAACAATCTAAGCTTGAGACTTATTTACAACAAAAGAATTCTATCGATATAAACTTTGAGAATTTAAAATATAAAAATTTAGGGTTCGAAATGGAGATCTAAAAGGAAGTGGTGACTTATGAAAATAACGACTTTATACTTCGGCGAGATTGAAGTCAATGATCAAGATGTATTGACGTTTGAAAGTGGATTGCCAGGGTTCCAAGAGCATAAACAATTCGTATTGTTAGATTTAGAAGGAAACCCTGCGTTTAAGGTGTTGCAATCTTTAAAACAAGAAAACCTAGCATTTATTGTCACAAATCCATTTTTAATAGAAGCAAAATATGAATTTGAATTAGAGGAAGCATCAAAACAACAATTAAAGTTAGAAGAGCCGAATGATGTTCAAGTGTGGAACATCGTGACAGTGCAGGATCCATTTGAACAATCTACGGTTAACTTGAAGGGCCCAATCGTCATTAATGCAAAGAAAAACCTTGCCAAGCAATTACTATTATCAGAGTCCAACTACTCTACGAAACATTCGATCAAGGGAGGGGGAGCCAAGCCATGCTAGTACTCACAAGGAAAGTCGGTGAATCGATTCAAATCGGCAATGACATAGAATTGAAAGTAGTATCCATTAATGGTGATCAAGTTAAGCTTGGTATTGACGCTCCCAAAAACATCGATATCCATCGCTCAGAAATTTATCAACAAATACTAGAGGAAAACAAAAATGCTAGTCAATTGACACCTGATACAATAAATTTATTAAAAAATACAAAAAACGACTAAACCTTTTTAAAAATCCTCCGATATAAAACATGTAAGATAATCAGTCAAATGTCGGCCGACTTTCTGACTGTTTCATCTTGCCACAAGGACGTGGCAATTATAAAACTCAAGGAGGAATTTTAAATGATTATCAACAACAACATTCCAGCGTTGAATACTCACCGTCAAATGGGTATCAACCAAGGTAACATGCAATCTTCAATGGAGAAATTATCTTCAGGTCTACGTATTAACCGTGCAGGTGACGACGCTGCAGGACTAGCAATTTCAGAGAAAATGCGTGCACAGATTAATGGTTTAGATCAAGCAAGTCGTAACGCACAAGATGGAATTTCTTTAATCCAAACGGCTGAGGGTGCACTAGACGAAACACATAATATTTTACAGCGTATGCGTGAACTTGCAGTACAATCAGCAAATGATACAAACGTGGAAGTTGACCGTGAAGAACTACAAAAAGAAGTCGATCAGTTAGCGCAAGAGATAAACAGAATATCAGATAACACAGAATTCAATACCCAGAATTTATTAGATGGTACTTTCCAAGGTAAATTTCATATCGGTGCAAACGCTGGTCAAGACATTGATTTGTCAATAGATAGTATGAGTTCAGAAGCATTAAATGTGCAAGGAATTGACACCGCTGGTACTGGAACATTAGATACTGATATCGAATTAACTAGCTCTTTGGGAGAACCAGTTACTGTTGAAACCGCAGCTGCAGCAGGAGAAGCAGTGTCTGAGACTACTGCATCTTTTGATAAGGATACAAATACATTAACTATTACTTATGCTCAACAAGCTGATGATTCAATTACTGGAACTAAACAAGACGCAGTAGATGCTATTAATGATTTAGGGATAGGGGTTACTGCTTCAATTGATGCTAATGGAACTGTCACAGGTACTGCAGGCCAATCTACTAGTGTTTCAGCAGCAACTTTTGATGAAAATAAGGGTATCAATATTTCTAGTCAAGAAGATGCAAGTAATTCAATTGGTATCATAAATACTGCAATTGAAACAGTTTCAGCTGAAAGATCACAACTTGGTGCGACTCAGAATCGTTTAGAGCACACAATTTCTAACTTGGATAATGCTTCTGAGAACTTGTCAGCTGCGGAATCTCGTATTCGTGACGTTGATATGGCTAAAGAAATGATGGAGATGACTCGTGCAAATATTCTTTCTCAAGCATCTCAGTCTATGTTAGCTCAAGCTAACCAACAACCACAATCAGTATTACAATTACTTGGTTAATTTTAACATAGAGACTCTATTAATTTAGAGTCTCTTTTAAAATGATTTTCTTTCAATGGAAGTGTGAGAAATGGAAAAGTATGATTTAAGAATTCGTATAGATTTTGAAGTCAATTCTTTATATGATCTGGCATATCTTTCAGTAGATATATATCAGTTAATAGTTTTTTGCGAATTATTGGAAGATGATAAAGTAGAAGATGAGTTAAAAATTTTTCTTGATAACCTTAATTCATTACATAGGTACAGTAAGAGTCTTATAAGGTTTAGAGAAAAAGTGAAAATAGTTCATCTTAAAGATGGAAGCATGGAAATATTTGTTGGCGAAGTTACGGAATTAACTAAGCTAATATTACCTTTCATTTCAGCTTATGTCGTGAATAAAATTAGGTTAAATAAAGAGAAAGTGACATTCGAAATTGAATCAGATGACTATGAACTTAATTTACTTTTTGATGAGTTAAAACAAGGATATTACGGTCTAGAAGAGGAAAAATGGTTTGATTGGCTACAAGATATATTAAAAAGTAGGGGTTATAGTGTAGAAGTAGTGAATAAAGATTGTTATAAAGTAATAAAAGGTTATGGTAGAAGAATAGTAAAAACTATACCCAAAAATATAAAACCTCACAGTGATGAATGAAAGTTATTCATTTTAAAGGTAATAATGAATGAGAAGTTGACTTTTAGCCAAAAGTTTTAATTAAGTTTTTGAGACTCTTCATTTTAGAGTTTCTTTTTTTGTTTATTAGACTTAAAAATTCCCAAAAACTGCCGATATAAAATATAAAGAACATTTTGAGGAGTTGTTTGGTAGATGAAAGTAGAAGCGATTTTATCTAATTCTCAACTCCTGCGGGGCACGGGCGAACAAACATTACATAAATCGAACAGCGTGAATCAGAAACCGGCATTGCAGGCGAATGAAAAAAGGGATGACTTATATCAGCCAGTAGAAGAAATAACAAAAGAAAAGGCTGAAGAACTAGTGGAAGGTTTAAATGATTTTCTTGAACCTATGAATACATCGGTACAGTTTGAGTTTCATGATAAGCTAGATCGATATTATGTTTCAGTAGTAGATAGAGAAACAGATGAAGTCGTTAAAGAGATTCCACCTAAAAAATTACTAGATGTATATGCCGCTATGGCAGAGTTTATGGGCTTTATCGTTGATGAGCGAATTTAAATGAGGTGAGGAACATGATTAACAATAATATGCGAATGACTGGGTTTGCATCTGGGATGGATATTAACCAAATGGTTAAGGACCTCATGCAGGCTGAACGGTTACCGTTACAGAAGATGGAACAGGACCAGTTGTGGTTAACGCAGCGTCGTGATGCGTATCGTGAAGTGAATACAAAGCTATTAGAATTTGACAATAAGTTTTTAGATATGCGTATGTCTTCAACTTATACGTCGAAAACAGCGTCTAGTTCATCGGATGCGATTTCAGTTACGGCTAGTAATCAGGCTACGGATGGAAATTATTCGTTTGAAGTGACTCAGTTAGCAAGTGCCGCAACACGTTATTCGGGTGTAGATGGGACTGCTTTTGGACAAGGGTATGATGCTGATCAAGCCTTAGCTGCTGAATATGTGGGTGAAGAAGTGAGTTTTGCTTATCACGACCAAAGCCCAGATAGTCCTAAGACAGTATCTTTCACGATTCAAGATGGCGAGTCACTAAACGATGTATTAGGACGTATATCTGAAGAGTCTGGTGGTGCCGTTCGAGCATTTTACGATCAGAACTCAGATCGTGTATTTATGGAACGTACGGAAACAGGTGATTTTAATCAAGGTGGTTTAGAATTTGAAGGTTTAAATGCCTTCTTTACAGATACGTTAAATATTTCTGCTGACGAACAAGGTGGAAAGGATGCTGAGTTCACATACAACGATATTGCGATGACATCTCATTCGAATAATTATCAATTTAACGGGATGAATCTGACATTTAATTCTACTGGGTCTGCCAATGTCTCAGTTTCACATGATGTTGATGGTTCTGTTGATAAGATTAAAGAGTTTGTTGAACAATACAATGAGTTAATAGATTTTATGAATGAAAAGGTAGGCGAGGAACGTCATCGTGATTACCCACCTTTAACGGAAGACCAAAGAAAGGATATGTCTGAACGTGAGATTGAACTTTGGGAAGAGCGTTCAAAGAGTGGTGAGCTTAGAAATGATGGGATTCTACGCTCGGCATTGTCTGGTATGCGTTCGGCGTGGTATGAGTCGGTTGATAACCCAAATGGTGATTTGAGTCGTATGATGGATGTTGGAATCACAACTACATCAAATTGGCGCCAGGGTGGTAAATTAGAAATCGATGAAACTAAATTACGAGAGAAGTTACAAGAAAACCCAAGTGCGGTTCATCGTTTGTTTTCTAATAGTGATGAAGGTAATTCGCGAGGGATCCTCAATCGTGTTGAAGATGTCGTGGAATCAACACGTGATCGTATCAGGGACCGTGCTGGTACGGCGACTCAAACAGAACATCAATACACAATGGGGCGCGAACTGAAAAATATGGCAGAGCGTATGGCAAACTTTGAACGTCGTATGCAACAGACGGAACAGCGTTATTGGGACCAATTTACTGCTATGGAAAAAGCTATGCAGAAATATAACGAACAAGCGTCATTTATGATGCAAAATTTCGGCGGTGGAATGCAGTAATAAAAGGAGTGTTAGGAAATGGCTTATGGAGCACAACCTCATTTAGCTTATCATCAAAATTCGGTCACAACAGCAACACCAGAAGGGTTAACCTTAAAACTTTATAGTGGGTGTATTCGCTTTATTAAACTAGCGAAAAAAGCAATGGATGAAAAAAACATTCAAGAAAAAAACACAAATATCCAAAAAGCCCAAGACATTATTCGTGAATTGATGGTAACATTGAATATGGATTATGAAATCTCTCATCAATTAATGCCTCTTTACGAATACATGAACCATCAGTTAATGCAGGCGAATATTAAAAATGATCCTGCTTTGTTGGATGAGGTTCAAGGGATGGCAGAAGATTTTCGTGAAACTTGGCAACAGGTAATCAAAGCGAATAAGCTTCAAAAACAAGCAAGATAGGAGCTTTTGGATGTCGGCGATAAAAGAACTACACCATTTAACAAATCAAATCGTGTCTCAATTTGAACAAGCAGATCAGTATGCACGTGAAGAGCTGATTAAAAAGTTCGAGAATTTTGTTGAGCAGCGTGATCGGTTAATCAATGAGATTCAATCACCATACACTGAAGAAGAGAAGCAGTATGGTCAAGAAATTGTTAAACTGGATCAACGTTTAAAAGTGATGGTTAATGATTATCTTGGAAACATCCAAAAAGATATTGGTGTGGTCTCGAAGAAAAAGCAGTCCAACAAGAAATATATTAATCCATACGCAAATCTATATGGTATGGATGGTAGTTATATTGATAAGAAAAATTAACTCAGGTCTTGCCTGAGTTTTTTAATGGACAAACACGAACAAATGTTCTAAAATGGTGTTATAAACTAGCTCTTTAACTTCTTCGTTGATTTGTTAAAATAAAATTAAGGAGATGGTGACATGGTTGAAGAGCGTTTAGAAAAAATGGAGAATATGCTTGTTCAGCTAGTTCAGATGGTTGAAGAGAATAACCAGACGACCAAAGAATTAAGTCATCGAGTGGATGGGATAGAAAACCAAATGGGTGGACTAGTGCGTCATATAGATCAATTAGAAGAGAAAAATGAATCTAGACACCAAGAACATATGAATAAATTTGATGAAATTAAACTAGATCAAGATTTTATCTATGAAAAAACCAACTAAAAATGAACGAGAGATTGCGTTAATCAAGCGCAAGTATTCGATATAAAAATTTTTCGACAAAATATTTTAAATTTTTTGACTGTTTATAGAGGGATAATTGCGGGTAATGTAGAATATAGATTACATATCTTGAAAGGAGGATGTGCATATGAAGTACAACGTCAGAGGAGAAAACATCGAAGTAACGAATGCGATCCGAGAGTATGTTGAGAAAAAGATAGGGAAGTTGGAGCGTTATTTTGACACACCACCAACTTCAGACGTGCACGTGAACTTAAGTGTACACAATGATGAACAGCGTATTGAGGTGACAATCCCAATGACGGATTTGTTACTGAGAGCTGAGGTGAGTCATGGCGATTTATATGCCGCAACCGATTTAGTAGTCGATAAGTTAGAACGACAAATTCGTAAATATAAAACAAAGGTTAATCGTAAGTTCAGACAAGCAGGAGCTCCAAAGCATGTATTTGCTGAGTTAGAAAGGGAAGCTGCTGTTGCTGTTAATGAAAAAACTGAAGAAGAAGAAATCCAAATTGTTAAGAAAAAGCGTTTTGATTTAAAACCAATGGATGAGGAAGAAGCAGTCCTTCAAATGGATATGTTAGGCCACAACTTCTTCGTCTTCGAAAATGCTGAAACAGGCGAGACAAATGTTGTCTATAAACGTAAAGATGGTAAATACGGGTTAATCGAAACATAATTTATGATAATCGAGCCGCTCCAAAACATGGGGCGGCTTTTCTGTATATGTGGAGGTGGAGAGATGAAAGTACGATGGGTCAGAGTTTGAGGAAAATTGGAAGCTGTTGTTTCAGAATGAAGCACGACTATTAATGGACATTTTTGGCGATGAAATAATTGATATTGAACATTTCGGTAGTACGGCAGTAAAGGGTATGAAGGCTAAGCCTGTGGTAGATATGATGTGTATCGTAAGAGAAATTGAAAAAATTGATGCCTTTAACGATCAAATGGCAACACTTGGTTACGATGTTGCGGGTGAGTGGGGTATTAAAGGTAGGAGGTTGTTTAGAAAAGGTGGCGATGAGAGGACTCATCATATACATTTTTACCAATATGACAATCCGGAAATTGAAAGACACCTCGTCGTTCGCGATTATTTAAGGACACATCCTGAAGAAGTCGAAGAATATAGTGGTATTAAAGAAGAGCTAGCTAACCTTTATAATAATACCTGCGATTACAGCTCCGCTAAGAAAGAATACGTTAAAAAGTTAGAAGAGCGAGCATTAAATTGGCATCACAAGGATACAACCTTATTTCAAAACGAGAGTTAGAAGTACGTAAATTAGATCAAAAAGATATACGTTTTATGGCAAAGTGGTTGTCAGATGACCGAGTGCTAGAGTTTTATGAAGGACGTGACCAACCGTTTGATACTGAGAAAGTGCGAGAAGACTTTTTAAATGAGGAAAGTGACGTAGTTAGCTGCATGGTGTTGTTTAAAGGCAAGGAAGTAGGTTACATACAATTTTATGAGAAAAAATATAGTTACACTGATAATGATGTTTATGGCATTGATCAATTCATTGGCGAGCCAACATATTGGAACATGGGGATTGGAACGTTACTTGTTTCATCAATGGTGAATTTTTTAATAAATAAAAAGGGTGCTGATGTGGTGGTCATGGATCCGCAAATCAGAAACTCAAGAGCAATACGGTGCTATGAAAAATGTGGTTTTAAGAAAGTGAAGATGCTTCCAGAACATGAGCTACATGAAGGTGTGTACCAAGATTGTTGGTTAATGGAGTATAGAAGTTAATTAGAAACCAGCTAATGTCGGTAAAGAGGTTGGTTTTGTCGATAGAGAAGCTCTGTTTGACTTTAGGGAGGTAACGAATGTCGATAAGGAAGCTTGGTTTATCGATTGGGGACGCTCATTTGTCGATAGAGAAGCACGTTTTGTCGATAGAGATGCAACGACTGTCGATAAGGAAGCTTGGTTTATCGATAGGGCCCGCTCAATTGTCGATAGAGAAGCTCAATTTGTATATAGAGGACACTCGATTGTCGATTGAGAGGTCAAGTTTGTCGATATAGAGTGTGCGAATATAGTTAGGGGAGTCCGTTTTGCCGATAGAGAAGCTCCAATTGTTGATTAAGAGATGACGTACAATAGTCTGTGTAAGAAAATGTATAAAAAATAAAGGTAAGGTACAACCTCTAATTAACTCTGACATTAACTAGAAAGGATGTGCCTTACCCTATGTCTAATAGTATAACAGAAAATGTATTTTCTAAACAGATTGAGGAGCTTGTACGTGATTTTGTGAAAA
>NZ_JBQQCO010000031.1:0-22509 GCF_052246295.1 Piscibacillus sp. B03
CGCTCGACTTGCATGTATTAGGCACGCCGCCAGCGTTCGTCCTGAGCCAGGATCAAACTCTCCATAAAAGTAGTTTGATTGGCTAAATAGTTTAAGGTTTTTCATCTGCCAATCCAGATGAAAAACTTAGAATTGACTACAGGCTATTTTGTTTAGTTTTCAAGGTTCAAAATGTGTGTCGTGTTTGGACGACGAAATTAAATTTATCATAGCAACAAATCGTTGTCAACAAGTTTTCGAGAACTTTTTAATAAGTTTTATCTTGTTGTTTTTCGCGTCGTTTTGACGACAAAAATTATATTATCACAGGGTCATAAGGATGACAATACATAAAATATAATTTTATTAATTTAAACTTTTCAAACAGCTACAAACTTGTTTTATACATCACTTAACATTTGGAAAGTTCTTTCGAGGAGTGTATTTAATACATGTAGAATGGTCGGCCATTCTTTTAAAGATATTGAATAGAAGTTTGTAACGATCTTTAATAGCGTCTTTTACTTGATGGTCAATGTTTTCATAATTGAAATCAAAAATCAGTTCATCCATTTCCCTTTTTAGTAAGTATTCTAATTCTTTTTGTTCTTGTTCAGTAATTAATAGTCCAATCAAAACATTCACACCCATCCTACCTATTTTTTCTAACTTGTCCCTTCTAAACGAGGAGCAAACTGCATAAATATCTAATGAGCTCTATTGTTGTTGCGTATTCATCAATATAATCAGTTGAACGGCTTCATATACATGACAGTAAAAAATATGGTGAAAAGGTTGGGTGTTTATGTTCTTCGTATTAAATTGGACAAGTTGGAAAAAGTGGATCTTCATAGGTTTGTTAACAGGGATTGTCTACCTTTCTTATCAACTGTCATCCGTTTATGTATTTGAACCACAGTCAAAAGTGCAACATACAGGTGGGATTAGTAAGGCTATAAAAGATGAAGAAGAAATCGCGATTACTGTTAATATTTCATGGGGCGATGATGTTATTATAGATATTCTTGAAGTACTAAAAGAAGAAAAAGTAAAAGCAACCTTTTTTATAAATGGAGAATGGGCATTACGGAATGAAGAAATAGCTAAGTTAATAATAGAAGAAAATCACGAGGTTGGGTTATTAGGTTTTTACAGAGACCATTATATTGGTCTTACAAATGACGAAATAACTGAGGATATTAAAAATGGGGAATCCACTTTAAAGAGACTCAAGTATGAACCTCTTACATTAGTTCGCCCACCTGAGAATAGATATAACCGAAGTGTTGTTGAACATATTAATAATTTGGGGTATAGGACGGTATTCTGGAGTCACTTTGCTAACATTAGACAAAGTACTGATCACGAACAAAAAGCAAGAGAATTATCTGAGCAACTTTCTAAAGGGGATATTATCTTATTTAATGCCCAGGATAATTTAACGCCTACTCCAAAGGTGATCCAACAATTAATTAAATCAAAAAAAGAAGAAGGCTATAAGTTTGTAACCGTCACAGAACTCTTATCGCCTGCTAAAATCAAATTGAATCCAATTAATTAATCTTAAAGGCATCCCTAACATTAGAGATGCCTTTTTAATATAAAACATTATTTTATTTAGTTTTTTTCTTATCTTTCCCCTCTTTAGTTTCAGAAGGTCCTTCATTAAATCCTACAATTTTATGCAATGTTAATAATTGATACGTATTAACAGCTAATAAAGGAACAATCATTAACATGACCCACTCACGTTCATCGACTCTTAATGCCGGAATCCATTCAACTGTCGTTACTACAACCATGAAGAATAGTGCGGGTAAAAATGCTCTTGGATGCGTTTCCTTCGCTTTTAGTTTAGCAACTGCATAAGAATAGATGAGTAACATCGCTGGAACAACTAAGTATGGGAATAAACTTCCTGGATCTTCAGCTCGTGTATATCTTAAGTAAACTAAATCAAATAATACAATTAATATTAAAACAATTTGGACATGGTTCCAAAAGAAACCGAAGAAACCGCGACCAAATTGGTGAACTGTTAAATATGCGAAAAAGCCCATTTGACTTATCACACTATAAACTAATCCCCAACCAATAAACCAAAAAACTGCTCCTGTTAAATTCCATAAATCAAACGGCTCTAAATAAGGTGTGTAAGCATCTGTTTGTACAAAAAAGCTTGTCAAAACAGTGGTAACAGCACCAATTAATAAAGCCACTGAAAAAAATCTTAACCACTTACGAATTGTCACGAATACTTCCCCCTAAACTAAACCTTACCATACCGTATTTTATCATTAATTGCCTATTATTGCTTGTCTCAAATGTGTATATTTTTTCACATCCATCTAATATTAACAAGTAAGAACTCTTTAAAGGAGTCATTATAATGAAAAAGCTACACTTCTTATTAGTGTTATTTATATTTTTAGCCGCCTGTAACCAGGGTGGCAGTAGTTCTCAACAGCCTCCTGAGTACGAATCAACCAAGAAAATGGTGGTTGATATATTAAAGACCGATGATGGTAAAAAGGCTGTTAAAGAGCTTTTATCCGAAGAAGAGATGAAGCAACAATTGGTCCTGAACTCTGACTTAGTTAAGCAAAGCGTTGAGCAGACCGTTGATAGTGAAAAAGGGAAGGAATTCTTCAAAACCCTTTTTGAAGACCCCTCCTTTGTAAAGGCCTATGTCAACGCAACCAAAGAAGCTGACCAAGAACTTATAAAAGGGTTGATGAATGATTCCGCTTACCAAGCACAAATGATTCAACTATTTCAAAATGAAGAGATGCAAAAGATGATCTTATCCACCTTAAAAAGCCAACAATTTAAACAGCACTTAGAGGAAACCATCCAAGAGACATTAAGCAGCCCATTGTTTAAAGCGCAAATGCAAGAAGTTCTTCTCAAAGCCGCTGAGGAAGCAAAGCAGTCTCAGGAAGGGCAAGGGCAAGAACAAGGGCAACAACAGCAACAAAGTGGCGGTGGCGGTAGTGGTGGAGGTCAGCAAGAAGGTGAAGGCAGTGGCGGGGGACCATAGAAAAAGTCTGTCCGAAGAATTCGGACAGACTTTTTGTTATTTACTACGTTTTGCTAATTTGTTAGCGATACTTAAGAAAATCTTACCTGTTGGATGATCTTCTTGATAAACTCCTGGTGCAAATACATCTTCATCATCATATGGTTGTTGTAGAGGTAAACGCCCTAACACTTCTGTATCTAATACTTCAGCTAATTTGTCTCCTCCACCTTCACCAAACACGTATTCACGTTGACCAGTAATGGCACTTTCAAAATAAGACATGTTCTCAACAATTCCGATAATGTCGTGATCAGCTTTTAACGCCATTTGACCTGCACGTGCCGCAACGAACGCAGCCGTTGGATGAGGTGTAGTAACAATTACTTGTTTAGATGATGGTAATAACTCCTGAACATCTAAAGCAATATCACCTGTACCCGGTGGTAAATCTAATAATAAGTAGTCTAAATCCCCCCACTCTACTTCTTTGAAAAAGCTTGTGAGCATTTTCCCTAACATAGGGCCACGCCAAATAATCGGTGAGTTGTCCTCAACAAAGAATCCCATCGAAATAACTTGTACACCAAAACGTTCTACTGGAATAATTTTCTCACCACGAACCTGTGGGCGGTTTTCAATTCCCATCATGTCTGGAACACTGAATCCATAGATATCAGCATCGACAATCCCTACTTTTTTACCTAAACGAGCTAATGCAACAGCTAAGTTGACGGTGACTGTTGATTTACCTACACCGCCTTTACCACTAGCAATGGAAATAAATTTTGTGCCTGTTTGTCCTATTAAATTAGCTTCTTTTTCTTCATTAGCTGCATTCACATACTCTTCGCGCTGTTCTTCAGGAAGCTCGGTAAAACGAAGACCAACCGTAGCAACGCCTTCTTTTTTCAACATTCCTACAATTTCTTGTTGTAATTGCATTTGTTCAGCCGAATTTGGCTCAGCTAACGCAATCTTAACACTAACGTGGTTCTTATCTTCTTTGATCTTTATATTTTCAATTGCTCCAGTTTCCTCAAATGTTTTATGTATATGAGGGTCCTTTACAGGGTTGAGCAACTCTTTTACGCGCTCTTCTGTAATCAACAATGACACCTTCCTTTGAGTTTTCAAATTTTATGCTAAAGAAAACTCGTCTACACGACGAGTTAACCTAACTTTCAAGCCTTAGTATAACATAAAATTTAAAAACTCTCAGTCATCTTGATTACTAGCTTCTTGTCCCCCTTGAACATACTCAATAATACCTTGATAAATAGAAAACGCTAACTCCCTTTGATAATCTTCTGTTAGCAGCTTTTCTCGCTCGCTAGCATTAGATAGAAAACCTAGTTCAACTAATGCCCCTGTTGTCTCTGCACGTTTTAACACATATATATTAGAAGTGGAAAAAGCTTGTCTGTTCGTTTCAGTTGTTTCACGCAACCGCTCTTGTATCGCTTTTGCCAACGCTTCATTGTCATCTCCTGGGTAATAAAAAGCTTGGCCTCCCTTCCACTGCTCATTCGTCATCGAATTCAGATGAAGACTTACGAATAGATCAGCATTCTTATCTTGAATAAAATCTACTCTTCTTCTAATGTCATAAGCTTTTCGCTTTGAATAACCTTTCATATCTTTCGGTGCTAAGTCTTTATCAGTATCCCTCGTTAAGTGAACTTCTGCCCCTGAGCCGAGCAAATAGTCTTTTAAATACAGTGTCGTATTAAGTACTATTGACTTTTCTTTAACTTCACCATAGTCAGCACCGCCATCAACGCCTCCGTGGCCTGGGTCTAAAACAACGACTTTTCCTGCTAATGGCATGGTCACATCGCTTGTACCTGATGGACTAGAAGGTAATGGCATTCTTAATAAGTAATATAAAAGAACGAAAGCTAAAATCCATAACAATATAGTCAACAACCGCTTCATATTCAAACCTCCTCGTCTAACTATATGGACAAGAGCTCTGAAATATGATTTTTTGAAAAAAGTTGTTTAACAATTATCAAAAAAGGGTAAATATTTCTAAATCATTTGGTTTTTATTTATTTAAGGGTCTTTTTCCTCTAAATTACTTTCTTATTTCCCATTCACACATTAAAATATAATTTGAATTTTTAAAATATTAATAATAAGGTTATAACTGTAATGATTTTACTATTTAGGGGGTTTTGAGTAAGTGGACGATGATTTTAAGATATTTCTCCTCTACAGAGACTTTATCTACGATCGATGAATTTTATATTTCATTACCTAAGATAAAATAACAGTGAGGAGAAAATATAATGAACACAAAAGATTTATGGAAAAATCCAGTTTTTACAATTTCAGCTTTAGTCGTTGGCATTTTAGTTGTTTTAGGTGCCATTAACCCTAAGGGATTTAACAGTGTTGCTGGTATATTATACGAATTTACGACATATAATTTTGGTTGGTTATACTTAATTGCAGTATTTATTTTTACCTTATTCTTGTTCGGCCTTGCACTAACAAAATACGGCCGAATTAAACTTGGTGGCGACAAAGAAAAGCCTGAATTTCCATTCTACACTTGGATTGGGATGCTATTCTCGGCTGGTTTAGGTGTTGGGTTAGTGTTCTGGGGAGTTGCAGAACCTTTAAGCCATTACTTTAATTCACCGTTTGTTGATATACCTGATCAAACAGAAGAATCTGCAAAAGTAGCGATGAGTTATGCTTTCTTCCACTGGGGTGCTAGTCAGTGGTCAATCTTTGCGATTGTAGGGCTTGTCATCGCATATTTACAATATCGTAAAAAACAAGATGGGCTTGTTTCAACTGCACTAGAACCAATTACAGGAAAAAATATAACAGTTAAAAACACAATTGACTCTTTAGCTGTTATTGCGACTGTAATGGGCATTGCAACCTCTATTGGACTTGGCGTCATGCAGATGAATGGTGGTTTAAATGCTGTATTTGGAGTTCCTAATGCTGGATGGATGCAATTAATTATCATCGGAGGCGTCTTTGTAGCGTACATGATTTCATCTACTACAGGACTTCATAAAGGTATTAAGTATTTAAGTAATGTTAATATGACCCTTGTGCTCGTCTTATTGGTCTTTGTATTTTTTGCAGGCCCTACTTTATTCATTTTAAATACATTCACAGTAGGACTAGGTGATTATTTAGCAAATTTCATTTCTTATAGCTTGCGTCTAACACCATATGAAGGCGGGACATGGGCTATTGATTGGACGATTTTCTACTGGGCATGGGTTATTGCCTGGTCACCTTTTGTTGGGGCATTCGTTGCACGAATCTCACGTGGTAGATCAATCCGCGAATTCGTATTCGGGGTCATGATTGTACCACCATTGATCTCTTGCTTATGGTTTGCTTCATTTGGCGGAACTGCATTGCATAGTGATTTAAATAATGGTACTCAAATAGCGGAAGCAGTCGATGCCGATGTTACCGTAGCCTTATTTGAGCTATTTAATATTTTACCGATTTCAACGATCATGTCATTAATCGCCATTTTATTAATTGCAACTTTCCTAATTACGTCAGCTGACTCTGCAGCATACATTTTAGGAAGCATGACGTCTCGTGGCGACTTAAATCCTAGCATGACTGCCAAAATGGTTTGGGGTGTTTTAATCTCAGCAATTGCAGGCGTGTTACTATTTGCTGGTGGATTGGAAGCATTACAGACTGCATCACTTGTTGCGGCCTTACCATTTACAATCTTAATGCTGATTATGGTATTTGCCATTGTTAAGTTAGTACGCTCAGACATCGTCCCTATTACAAATCGTGATATGAGACGTTATAAACGCATGAGGGAACGTTACGAAGCACAACAAAAAGAACAAGAAGACGATTCAACAAAATAAGATTAAATAGAACCCGGACGAAAGTTTAACAACTTTGTTCGAGTCTTATTATACAACATTTAAAAAAGCGCCTACCTTATAGTAGACGCTTTTTTCTATGGTGTACCACAAGAATTTCGAACCACTAATTGATGCGGAATTGTAATACGACGTGGTAATAAATTAGGCTGCTCAATATGATCAAACAGACATTGTGCCGCTTCATGTCCAAGTTTAAAAATATTAATATCAACCGATGTTAATGAAGGATTAGCCAACTCAGAAAAAATAACATTATTAAAGCTCACCACTGAGATGTCTTCCTTTACTTTCTTACCTATCTGCTCAAGCGTGTTAACAATACCAAATGCCATAATATCATCTGTTACAACTAAACCTGTAGGCGGCTCATCCAATGACATTAATTCGTGAACAGCATCTCGTCCACCCTCACGCAGAAACTCATGATGCACAATGTATTCATCTTTTCGCTTGATACCTGCATCTTTTAATGCCTCAATATAACCATTCATACGGTCAACCGTCACAACCAACTCCATGCCTCCACCTACAAAAGCAATTCGCTTATGACCTAAATGGATTAGGTGCATGGTCGCTTCATAAGCAGCTTTCACATTATCATTATCAACAAACGTAATATTTGATTCATCCCCATCAGGCTTTCCTATTAAGGTAAAAGGAAAATCCTTTTCTAACAAATAATCAAGCATAGGGTCATTAACTTTTGAGGCCAATAATATTAAACCATCCACTCGACGACCTTGTACGATATCATAAACACCCTGCATAATTTCATCTTCTGAATTCCCTGTTGTCATATAAATCCCGTAATTCTTATCATGAGATTTGGTGCTAATTCCTCGGATGACTTCCGGGAAAAAAGGGTTTTGAAAAACTTTATCACCAGAGCTTGGCATCACTAATCCAATTGTTTGCGTGTTACGACTGACTAAGCTTCTTGCTGTATAGTTAGGATGATAACCTAACTCACTCATCGCCTCACGTACGACTTCCTTAGTTCTTAAGCTAATCTTTGGATTATTTGCAATCACTCGTGACACAGTTGATGGTGATACATTTGCTAATTTAGCTACATCTTTGATCGTCGGTGTCATGACTACTTTTCCCCCTATGCTACTCCTAATCTACCATGCCTTTTTAAAAGAAACATACCCTTCTTGAACTTTAACATCACTAATGTTCTCTCCATTATATATAATGGTATCTTTTGAAGAAACTCCATGAATCTTATAAGCGATCTCTTTCCACTTAGGTTTATATTGTTGATGACTTACTTTTGAATCTATTAATACAGCGTCGCTACTTTGTTTTACATTTAGTTCTAATGTGAAATACTCTTTCTGTTGGTAATTAAACGTTTCACCATCATCATCATACAATTCATATAGTGCTCCGTTCTCTGATGGATAAATATGAATGGTCATTTCGTCCACATCATGTGCCGTAGATGGTTTAACATTAGCTTCAGGCAATATCGCTCCACTCTTTACATAAATAGGAAGATGATCAAGTTCAGCGTGTGCAATGATTCGCTGACCACCTTCATATGTTTCTCCCGTCCAATAATCGTGCCAAATACCCTTTGGCAAATAAACGATTCGATCTTTAACACCCGGACGTAATACAGGCGCTATTATAACATTAGATCCAATTAGGAATTGGTCTGATAACTGGTAAGTCTCCTCATCATCTGGATACTCCATAAATAATGGGCGCATCACTGGAACACCTGTTTCAGAGGCCTCTTTAAACAACTTATATATGTGAGGTAACCATTTATATCGAAGTTGAATGTACTTCTTAATAATTGCTTCATACTTTTCTCCAAATTGCCACGGTTCTTGATAGACGAACTCAATCGCGCTATGGTTTCGGAAAAATGGTGTAAAGGTGCCAAATTGAGTCCAGCGGGTTAACAATTCACCATTCGTATCATGTGCAAAACCACCAACATCAGGTCCAGAATAAGCCACACCAGATACACCAAGATTTAAACACATCGGTATAGCCATTTCTAAGTGTTCCCAGAAACTTCGGTTATCCCCTGTCCATACTGCCGCATACTTCTGCACACCTGCATAACCGGCTCTAGTTAATAAAAATGGACGCTTCTGATCTAGTAACTCCTTCATTCCGTTATACGTCGCTTCACCCATTAGATAACCATACACATTATGAAGCTCACGGTGGGTTTTTGGATTGCCATCGTTATCGTGCATCACATCAACATCCATCGTTTTCGTTTCATTGAAAACGGCTGGTTCGTTCATGTCGTTCCAAATGCCTTCAATTCCTAGTTCTGTATAAAACTTATGGCTTTCCCCCCACCATTTACGGGTTGATTCTTTCGTAAAATCAGGGAATGCGCTCTTTCCAGGCCAAACATCTCCAAAGAAGATATTCCCCTCTAAATATTTACAAAATAAATCATTTGTTATACCTTCTTGGTAAATACTGTACTCCGCATCCACTTTGACCCCTGGGTCGACAATTGGAACTGCCCGTATTCCTTTTTCCTTCATATCCATAATAAGCTTTTTAGGGTCCGGGAAACGGTTTTGGTCAAATGTAAACACACGATAGCCATTCATATAATGGATATCAAGGTGAATCGCATCAACTGGTATCTCTTTATCTACAAAGTTCTGAACTAGCTCGCGTACTTCAGCATCCGTTTTATAGCTATAACGAGACTGGTGATAACCAAGCCCCCATTTAGGTGGTAAAGGCATTCTACCAGTTAGAGCTGTATATTGCTCTAATACCTCTTTAGGTGAAGGGCCCGCACACACATAGTAATCTAGCTGACCACCTTCAGCTTCAAAACTATAAGTCTCTGATTGTTCAACCTTCATATTAAAAGTTGTTTTAAAAGTATTATCAAAGAAGATTCCCGTTGCACGACCTCTTCTTAATGTCATAAAAAAAGGAATCGATTCATATAACGGATCTGTTTCAGGGTTGTGTGGCGCGTATACGTCACTATTCCACATCGTATACTTTTCACCACGTTTATCTAAAAATCCTGTCTTTTCACCAAATCCGTAGTAATGATCATCTTGATAAGCCTTTTTAAAACAAATCACATGGCCATCATTGTTGAAGCCCATCCCTTGTGTAGCGTCAGAGACAAGAGAATACCCTTTAGTATCCAAAACATTTATTCGAAACGGCTCTTTACAAACTTGAACCTTAACGTGTTCAGATGACAGAACTAACATATCCTCTTGTTCATCAACTTTTACATCAACAGAATCAGGGCCTTGTTCTACTGCAAAACTATTATTTAATTCCGGCTCCTGGTGTGGGTTCATGACAACACGAACAATGTCATCACGATAAAAAATTACATTCACATAAGCTTTTTCTGTTTGAAAAGCAAAAACTTGATCACGTTGAATGAATTGTTTTAAATTACCTATATCATGAAATGTTTGGTCTTTTAACTTTTTCTCTTTGCCAGGGTGTATCGCAAAGCTTGTATCTTGCATGTTCTCACCTACTCTATGAAAGTACTAATGAATTTAATCCCGGATTACATTTAAAGCAACGCCGTGATTAACTAGATTAATTGGCTGTTTATTATAGTTGTGATTTATTTAACCTTTCGTACCACCTGAAGTTAGCCCTGAGATTAAATAACGTTGTAAGGATAAGAATAAGATCGATATTGGGATTGCAATTAAGACTGCACCCGCTGCGAACTTTGTGAATTCAGCTCCAAAATTATTAGCTACTAAATCATATAGACCTACAGCTAACGTGTAATTTTCCTTACTTCTTAAAATCACTCGGGCTAAAATGAAATCCGTAAACGGAGTGATAAAAGCAAATAATGCAATGACCGCTAATATTGGTCTTACTAACGGTAATATAATCGTCCAAAAAATGCGAAAATGACCAGCTCCATCCATCTTAGCGGATTCATCCAGTTCTTTAGGAATGGTCTCAAAGTAACCTTTTGCTAACCATGTATTCATCGGTAGCAATCCGCCAACGTAAATTAAAATTAAAGCTAAATGAGTATCTATTAGCCCGGTAACAACCGCTAATACATAAATGGCGATTAACGCTGCAAAGTTGGGAATCATTTGCAGGATTAGAAATGTCATTAATCCGTATTTACGGCCTATAAATCTGTATCTTGAAAATGAATAAGCCATTAACGCAATCATGGATACTGTAATAATCATGGTTAAAAAGCATATTTTAAGCGTATTCCAATACCAAATTAAATAATCACTTTCTTCTGTATTAAACAACTCCTTATAATGTTTAAAGGTTGCATCCTCAGGAATCATACTAGACCCCGACAAACTATTACCTGGATTCAGCGATGAACCAAAAATCCATAGAACTGGATATAAAATAATAATCGCCGTTATGCTTATCGCAAAATACGTTAACGTTAAACGAATAATCTTTTGAGTTTTCATATTCATATTACATCATATCCTCTTCTTGGAATGCTTTTGTTCTTCTAAACTGCCAAATGGCAACTGTTATGACCACTAACGATAGCATCATTGTAATGGCAGCAGCTTTACCATATTGCCCTACATCTAAGGTTAACTTATAAATCCAGGAAATTAAGATGTCAGTAGCACCTGCTCCATTTTGACCTGGCACAGCTGGAGCACCACCATTAAATAAGAAAATCACGTTAAAGTTATTAAAGTTGAAAGTGTATTGTGTAATCATAATTGGTGCCGTTGCGTACATCACAATTGGAAATGTGATGGTCTTAAACTTCTGCCACATCGACGCTCCATCCACTGTAGCAGCTTCATATAATTCATTTGGTATTGATTGTAGAACTCCCGTAACCATGACAAAAATAAACGGAAATCCTAACCACGATTGAATCATAATTAATGCAAATTTCGTCCAAAACGCATTGGTCATCCATGAGATCGGATCAATCCCGAAGAACGCCAGAATATCATTATTAATCGTTCCAAAAGTATTGTTGAACATTCCAGCAAAAACTAGGATTGATACAAATGCTGGAACAGCCCAAGGTAGAATAAAAATCGTTCTGATCGTCTTCTTAAACTTAATATCTTTCTGATTAACTAACACAGCTAAGAAAATACCAATGGCGATTTGTAGAGTTGTAGCTGCAAACGTCCAAATAATTGTCCATTTAAACACGTTAAAGAACGTGTTACGCCATGTATCCATTTGGAAGATTTCAATATAGTTTTTGAACCCTACCCAATCAACCAGCTTAGCTGGTGGTGAGTTATTAATACTATAATTAGTAAAAGATAATAGAATGACGAACAAGATTGGAAAAATAACAACAAATATTAATAAAAAGAAACCTGGAGACAACATCAAATAAGGGAAACCTGTATCAATGAGGTTTTGGTATTGTTGACGTACGGAGTGTCTTGCCAACCCAAGATCTCGTCTCTTACCGTTACGATAAGCATCTACCAGATTTATAATGTATACGGTTAACCCAATTGCTATAACTAGGAGCGCAATGATTCCTTGAACTAAAAGAAAAATAGAATGGTCTTCCATCGGGATCTCACCTAAAGTCACAATGCCCCATAACCCGATATCGATTATGTCCCAAAAAGCCGATAAAAAAATAACAGATAAAAATAGAAAGGCACTGCCTTTAATATACTGCTTATTGTAAAATTGCCCTGCCCCAGGAAATATCGATAAATACAATGCTATTTTTCTATGATTTGTTTTAGCTTCAGTTATGTCCATTTTAAGATACTCCCTTTCCAACTCTTCGTAGAGGGAAATACATTCGGTTAAAAAGTTATGTATAGATGAACGAGCAGTACATAGCGTACCGCCCATTCAAGGTTATTCACTCTTACTTGTTTGGATATTTTCCTCAATTGCTTTTACAGCATCATCCAATGCTTGTTGAGGGTCTTGTTCACCCATAGCAATTAACTGTAACGCAGTCGCCATTGGCTCCCAAACTTGACCCATTTCAGGAATATTAGGCATTGGAACACCACGTTGTGATTGAATTGCAACTGCTTGAGCTACTTCATCATCCGCAATAATTGGATCTTCAATTAATGCTTTTACCGGTGGGATTTCAGCAGTAATTTCAAAACGTTTCTTCGAGTTCTCCTCATTTGCTAAGAAAGTAATTAGCTTTGTAGCCCATTCTTTATTCTCAGAATGGTTACTTACGTTCCATGATTTCACCCCAACAAATGTTTGAGCGTGTTCGCCGTTAGATAGTTTTGGCATTGGTGCTGCACCATAATCAATACCAGCGTCACGCACACCCTGTACTGACCATGGACCATCCATCTTAGACGCTACTTTTCCATCCTCAAATAATCCAGTTAAAGTAGATCCACCACTTTCACCAATAATACCTTCAGGGAATAACCCCTCTTCGTACCATTTTTGAATATACTGTGCACCATCTACTGCACCTTCATTGTTAAGACCAATGTCAGTAGAATCTAATGTTCCATCATTATCCTGGAACACATAACCGCCATAAGTAGCTAGAATTCCGTGTGCAAAGTAATAATTATCCCATAACGCCAAGAAAGCGTAGTTTTCACCATCGTTAAAGTCTTGTGCAAACTCGTATAACTCATCAAATGTTTCTGGAGCTTCATCTAAATGTTCTTTGTTATACATAAAGATTGGTGTTTCAGTCGCTTTTGGAAGGCCATAAATTTCACCTTCAAATGTGACTGCTGTTAATGCTGAATCAGTGTAAATATCTAACACTGACTGATCCACTTCAAGTGGAGCGATACTACCTTCATCAGCCAACTGACCAATTTGATCGTGTGGTAGCGTAATAACATCTGGCCCTGTGCCAGCTGGACCGTCTAGGCGTAACTGTTCCTTTTGTTTTGTCGCCATTTCTAACTCTTCCACAACGACTTCAATTCCATGTTCTTCTTCGAAAGCAGCAATTGCCTCTTCAATACCAACAGATTTATCTTCATCTGCCCATACTTTTAATTGATCAGGCTTATCGGCATCTGCTTCTCCTTCAGCCTCTTCATTACCAGTTTCCTCAGTTTGACCTTCCTCTTCACCTTCTGAAGAGTCACGGTCTGGCCCACATGCAGCTAGCACTAATAGTAGCGAAGCTAATAAAGCCATTAACATAAATAAGCTTTTCTTCATTAAAAATCCCCCTTAAATGTTTTAAAAACAAATTAACGCAACCGTTTGCATTACGTAAATTTAAGAAAGCGATTTTAAAGGTTGCTATTATGTAATGAAAACGTTTGCACGCAATTTACATATATTATAAACGCCTAATAGACAAAATTGCAAGACAAATTTTATAAAAAAACATTAACCATTCCTCTAAACCTTATCATTAAAGACTTACTAGCTATAAATTTTTTCAAAATAAAATACTCTTGCGACAGATACATATTTATGCCATGATGATTTCAAGTGAATACGATTGCATAAATTCATGTTGAAAGGAGTCATGTTATGTTAAAAGAAGCTATCGATCATAGACCTAAAAACAATTATGCTTATCCTTACGACCACGAGACAATACATATTAAATTACGCGCCAAAAAAGGAGACCTTTCTCAAGTCACACTTATTTATGGTGACCCTTTTGATTGGACCAATGAAGAACCTAATCTTTATGAAGCAAACATGAAAGTTATTTACCAAGATGAGTTATATGATTACTGGTTTGCCTCGATCAAAACTATTAACCGACGAACACATTACGTCTTTTCATTAACTGACCAAGAGAACTCTAAACCTGTTATTTTTACAGAACGTGGATATTATAATGAGGTTCCTACACAGTATCCTCCTTGTTTTTTTAAAGTACCATTTCTAAATCCTGTTGATGTTTTTCAAGCACCTTCTTGGGTTAAAGATACAGTCTGGTATCAAATCTTCCCAGAACGGTTTGCGAATGGTGACCCTTCGAATGACCCTAAAGGTACACTTGATTGGAACAGCACTGATCCTTCTCCAACCAATTTCTTTGGTGGAGATTTCCAAGGTGTGATTGATCACTTAGACCACTTAGAAGACTTGGGTATTAACGGTCTATACTTTACTCCTATTTTTAAAGCGAAATCAAATCATAAATATGACACAATTGATTATTTTGAAATCGACCCTCAATTCGGAGATAAGGAAAAGTTTCGTGAGCTTGTTAGAAAGTGCCATGACCGGGGAATTCGTGTCATGTTAGATGCTGTATTCAACCATAGTGGCTATTACTTCGAGCCTTTTCAAGATGTATTGGAGCATGGCGAAAGCTCGAAGTATGCAGACTGGTTTCACATAAGGGAGTTTCCTTTACAATTTGAGCCACGTCCAAATTACGATACATTCGGATTTGTTCCAGAGATGCCAAAGCTCAATACTGAAAATCCAGAAGTAAAAAAATATCTATTGGATGTAGCAAGTTATTGGGTCGAAGAGTTTGATATTGACGGCTGGAGACTTGATGTAGCAAATGAAATAGATCACCAGTTTTGGCGGGAGTTCCGTCAAGAAGTTAAACGTGTAAAAGATGATTTATACATTTTAGGTGAAATCTGGCATGACTCAATGCCTTGGTTACAAGGGGATCAATTTGATGCTGTCATGAACTACCCTTTTACAGAAGCAACACTTAACTTCTTTGCTAGACAAACTATTAACTCTAAGCAGTTTGCTCATCAAATTAATCATGTCTTAGCTGCTTACCCAGAGAATGTAAATGAGGTAGCATTTAACCTACTAGGAAGTCATGATACACCACGCGCATTAACAAGGACAGATGGCAACAAAGATTTAGCTAAACTTATGTATGTATTTCAATTAACCTTTATTGGGACTCCTTGTATTTACTATGGAGATGAGATTGCCATGACTGGTGGTGAAGATCCTGATTGCCGAAAATGCATGGTGTGGGATGGTGAAAAGCAAGATCAAGATATGTTATCATTCTTCAAACAACTGGTTAAATTAAGACATGACGAACCTTTATTAAGAGGAGAAGGTCAGTTTAGTTTTGTTGAAGCAAATGAAGAGCAAAACTATGTTATGTATGAAAGAAGAAATACAAATGAATCGATTTTAGTGATCATTAATAATAATGATCAGCCACTTCAAGTGAATCTACCTAACTCTTATTCTCACTCTAGAAACTTATGGACGGGTCAAACGTTAGTGGGTTCTATTGAGTTAGAAGCCTATGATTTTTCTATTATTAAACGATAAATTCTAATTCAAAAAGCTTGTTACCGACAAAATGGTAACAAGCTTTTTAACATTAACGTTGATTACTTTTAGGATCAAAGGCATCTCTTAACCCATCACCTATAAAGTTTATAGCTAAAACGGTTACTAAAATACAAAGGCCTGGAGGAATCCAAGTGTACCAGTGCTGTCTTAAAATACGCACACTCAAGGCTTCATTCAACATATTCCCCCAAGTTGGTTGAGGTTGAGGAATCCCCATTCCAATAAAACTTAGCCCCGCTTCAGCAATAATCATAATCGCAACCATTAATGTCGCGTTAACAACGATTGGACCAATCGCATTAGGAATCATATGTCTAAAAACAATCCTTCGATCTGAAGCCCCGATTGCTCGAGCTCCTAATACAAATTCTTGCTCGCGTAATGATAAAAACGACCCTCTTACCAGCCTTGTTAACGTCGGCCAACTTACCAGCGCTATGATGGTTACAAAAAGAGCGACTGTTATATTTTCAACTAATGACATGATAGTTAGTGCCAATACCAAGAAAGGTAATGCGAGTATTAAATCTGTAAATCTCATAATTAGTGCATCAATAAAGCCACCGTAGTAGCCAGATAATGAACCTAATACGACCCCAATTAATACTGTAAAAAACATTGCGCTAAATCCTACGATTAACGAAACTCTTGACCCATACAGTAAACGTGACCAGTTATCTCTTCCCGAACCATCCGTCCCTAGGATATGTTCATCACTTGGAGGCTGCTCGATCATTAACATGTTCGTTTTTGTAGGACTATGATCGGTGAGTAACGGTGCCGAGAATGATAGCGCAATTATTATAACCATTGTGATAACACCAAGAACAGCTAATTTATTTTTCATAAAACGCCTTAAGGCGAGTTGATAGGGGCTTTTACTCTTGCCTTCTTCTTGATCAGTATACTCCGGGTTAGTATTAGGTGTTTTGAGAGTTTCTATTTCCATGACCTTCACCTCTAATCGTAACGAATTCTCGGATCAACGATGCTATAGAAAATATCCGCAAGTAAATTACCAACTAAGATAAACACCCCAAAAATAAGGGTCAGTGCCATGACAATGGGATAATCTCGGTTGATAATGGCATCTAAAAACAACGTTCCGAGACCCGGATAGTTAAACACTCGCTCCGTAATAACTGCCCCACCAACTAGTACGCCAAATTCAAAGCCCATAAGCGTAATAATCGGTATGAGTGCATTACGTAAAGTATGCTTGTATAATACGTTTCGATCACTCATCCCTTTTGCTTTAGCTGTACGGATATAGTCACTGCCTAAAACATCCAATACTTCAGACCTCATATACCTCATGTATGTAGCTGTACTTGCTAAACCAAGAGTAATTCCAGGTAAGATCATATGATGCATACGATCTAGAAACTCTTGAAAGCCAGAGACTTCATTACCACTTACAGTCCCCTGTGGAGGGAACCATCCAAGCTGTATAGATAGAAAATAGATTGCTAGTAACCCAAAGAAGAAGTTAGGTATGGCTAAACCAATAAAACCAAAACCAGTTGCTGCATAATCTAGCATTGAATATGGATTTCTTGCAGAGTAGATCCCAATCGGAATAGCGACGATAATAGTAAAAAACAACGCAACTAATCCAAGATAAATGGTATTCCAGAACCTTGCGCTAATTAAATCCATCACCGGTCGTCCATTGTAGACGATTGACTCACCAAAGTCCCCTTGTACCGCGCTACCAATCCAGCGAGCGTATTGAACAGGTACTGGATCATTTAAACCTAATGCTTCTTTTCGTTCCTCAAACACTTGACGATCAATATTAGGGTCAAGCATCGTCGTAAATGGATCGCCTGGGGCTGCTTTGGCTAAAGCAAACACAATGACGGATAATGCAAATAGCATTGGAATAAAAACTAATATTCGACGAATGATATATTTATACATATTATTCCTCCCTGTTCAAAAAGGGGATGGGTATGTGGGAGCTAACCTCTCCACATACCCAAATAATGATCAAATCTTACTCAGCATCATTTACCCACCATAAGTGCGGATCATTAATCATGCTATATGGTAATGGATCAATACCATTTAAGCGGTTATTAAACCCGTAAATCTTGTTTTGAGCATAAAGTAAAACTGCTGGTAAATCTGTTGCGAATAACTCTTGCCATTCTTGATAAGTTTGCTTACGGAAATCCTGTTCAAAAGCATCAGGAGCTTCTAAAGCTTTAAAGATTAACTCATCAGACTCAGGGTTATTCCAACGAGACATGTTATACGCTGCTTCAATGTTCCAAAGACCACTTGGATCTGGGTCTCCACTACCAAGAGACCAACCAATTAAGTAAAGGTCTAAACCATTATCAACATCTTCTGTCATAATGTCGTTGACATAAGCTGACATTTCCTTAGGCTGTTGAAGATTTACTTTAATACCAACAGCTTCTAAGTTCTCTTGAATAACTGGTGCCGAACGCTCACGAATTTGGTTTCCAGTAGGATACGCTAAGTCAAGTACCCACTCTTCACCATCAGGATTTTCACGGAATCCATCGCCATCCGTATCTACATAACCAGCATCATCTAATAATGCTTCTGCTTCGTCAGTGCTGTGTTCATACTGTGGAACATCCTCTGTATAAGCCCAGAACTGCTGTGCAATTGGTGCATTAATAACACTACCACGGCCATATAGTAAACCATCTACTAAACCTTGACGGTCAATTGCATAAGCAATCGCTTGACGAACTTGCTGATCTGCAACGTCTGGGTTTTCTACCCAGTTATCAGGGTTAATTGCTCCTGATTCAACATCCTCTTCAGTACGGTAATTAAGCTTGAAGCCCATTAATTGGTAACCAAAGTCAGTTTGCTCGATTAACTCAACGTTGTCATATCCTGCAACCATTTCATAATCAGCTGCCGGAACACCGTTTGGATCTGCAACAAAGTCGATATCACCTGTTTCTAAAAGACTTGTGATAACTGACTGATCAACAATTTTCCAAGTAATCTTTTCTAGATAAGGCTTACCTTTCCAATAGTCGTCATGACGTGTTAACTCATACTGCTCACGCTCTACCATATCAGTGAAAGCAAATGGCCCTGTACCGATTACTTTCCCTGCATCAAGTGTTGCTTCATGCGTCGGCATATCTGCAATCGCTACATCACCGAAAACATGTTCAGGAATAATCGGGAACCCAACATAGTAAAGCGGGTTAACGTTAGGCTCAGCAAAGTGGAACGTCACTGTGTAATCATCATCAGCCGTTACACCTGCGAATTCATCAGTTTCACCTGAGTTAAACTCCTCATAACCTTCTAATGACGTTACATACTCTGTACGAATACCACCTGCTTCTGTATAACCAGGAGACGCAATCGATTTGTATGTGAACACAACATCATCTGCTGTAAATTCTTCACCATCATGCCACTTTACGCCTTCCTCTAAGTATAAAGTAATTTCCGTTTGATCATCGTTAATATCCCAGTCATGTGCTAAAGATGGGATGAACTCTAAGCTATCATTCTGGCTTACTAACCCTTCGTGGGTGAAGTCTAAAATGTTAGCTTCATATGCTTCAGAATAGAAGATTGGGTTGAATACTCCAGCAGGCGCTGTGTCCATTGCACCTACAATTGATCCACCTTCAACAGGCCCTTCAGGCTCACTTTCCTCTTCCTCTTCTTCCTCGTTATTCTCTTCTTGCTCTTCAGTATCCGGGTCTTCTTCCTCACCAGGATCCTCCCCACTCTCACTGTTACAAGCGACCAGTAAGAAAGCAAACAACGTTAAAACCAGTAACACATACCAAAACTTTTTGTTTAACAAAACGTAATCCCCCTTTGGTTTAATTTAAAGACAACAACTTCTAAATGATTATGCAGCTCAGCCCATCACCTCCTAAAATATTTACAACGGCATTACTCGTCATATAAATGACATGCAACATAATGCCCACCTTTAACCTCTTGTAGTTCGGGTCGATCAACGGAACATCGTTCATGAGCCATCGGGCAACGAGTTCTAAAGGCACATCCACTTGGCGGGTTGGAAGGGCTAGGTAAATCACCTTCTAAATGAACCGACTCTCGTTCCCGATCGACATCGGTATCCGGAATAGATGTAAGTAAAGCTTGAGTATATGGGTGTAAAGGATTTTCATAGATTTCTTTTTTCGGAGCAATCTCTGCTAGTCTACCTAAATACATAACTCCAACCCTGTCACTAATATGTTTGACCACACTTAAGTCGTGTGAAATAAACAAATATGTGAGGCCGAAATCGTCCTGTAAATCAGACATCAAGTTTAGAACTTGGGCTTGGATTGACACATCCAATGCTGAAACAGCTTCATCCGCAATAACTAGCTTCGGGTTGATGGCTAAAGCTCTTGCAATACTAATTCTTTGTCGTTGTCCACCTGAAAACTCATGCGGATATTTTAATCGGTCACTCTCTCTTAGACCTACTTTCTCTAACAGCTCGTTAACTTTATCTTTTCGTTCCTTTTTACTCAAATTTGTTTGAACCAATACTGGCTCCTCAATTAACTGTTCAACACTCATTTTAGTGTTTAAAGAAGCAAAAGGATCTTGGAATATAATTTGCATGTCTTTACGATACGGACGCATCTTCTTATTACTCAAATGTGTAATATCATTATTTTCAAAAAGAATCTGGCCATCAGTCGGTTCCATTAACCTTAGAATCATTCTGCCAAGGGTAGACTTCCCTGAACCAGACTCCCCAACAATACCAAGTGTTTCACCTTTTTTAATATCGAAGGTAACACCATCTACGGCTTTTACATGGCCAACCGTACGTTTAAGAATTCCGCCTTTGATCGGGAAGTATTTTTTTAGATCTTCTACTTTCACGATTGACTCTAGATCTGTTTGAACTACTTGATTTTCTTTAACCGTTGCCATGTTGTGCCCCCTTATTCATCGGTATATAAATAGCAGCGAACTGCTCTTTCGTGATCTAAACTAACTAATTCAGGATTCGTCTCAAGGCATTGTTCCATGACATGTGGACATCTACTTGAAAATCGACAGCCTTGTGGGAATCGATGAGCTGGTGGAACGGTTCCTTTAATCGTTCCCAGTCGGTCTAACTCCTTATGAACGCTAGGCAAACTTTCTAACAAACCTTCTGTATATGGGTGCTTCGGCTCTTTAAATAAATTGTACTTTGGCGATTGTTCAACAATTTGGCCACCATACATCACTAGAACACGATCAGCATATTCTGCAACCACACCTAAGTCATGAGTAATTAGTAGTAAGCCCATATTAAGTCGATCCTTCATCTCATTCATTAAGTTTAGTATTTGGGCCTGAATCGTAACATCTAAAGCCGTGGTCGGCTCATCAGCAATGAGCAGCTTTGGATCACAAGATATCGCAATCGCAATCATTGCACGCTGACGCATCCCACCCGATAATTGGTGTGGATATTCATCCACTGTTTCTTCTGCTCTTGGGAACCCTACTAGTTTTAACAATTCAATAGCTCTCTGTCTCGCTTGTTTTTTACTCATCTTTTTATGCTTTCTAAGTACTTCAATAATTTGGTTCCCAACAGTATATACAGGATTGAGAGCCGTCATAGGTTCTTGAAAAATCATCGCCACATCATTGCCGCGAACTTTAGTCATTTGTTTATTAGATAGCTCCAATAGGTTCCTACCCAGTAAACTAATCTCGCCATCTACGATTTTCCCTGGTTTATTAATGAGTTGCATAATAGATAGTGAAGTAATACTTTTGCCACTGCCAGATTCACCTACTAAAGCAACCGTCTCCCCTGCATGCACTGTTAAATCAACGTCATCAACAGCTCTAGCTATTTGTTCATCATCCAAGTAAAAGTATGTTTTGAGATCTTTTACTTCTAACACCGTTTCATTTGTCACCTAGCAACACCCCATATTTTTTATCGAAAAATATGTATCTTTAGTTGTTTAAAACCTCAAAAAGATGCTAAATTATGTTTGAGAGATTTAGGTAATTTATTACCATGAATTAATATAAACAGATTTTCATAGTTTTTTCAATATTTTAAATTTGACTAATTTTCAGATATTTTGTCTAGTTTTGTATTAATCTGTCGAAAAGAAGGTCGAATGAACTAAAAACAACGGCTTGTTTCGGGGTTCGAATATTACGAAATCAATACAATTCGATTACAGAAGTAATAAAAAATCCTTAACTCTATAATGTTATGAGTTAAGGATTTTAATATTCTAGTTTTTGAATTAAACTTTGGGAGTGTCAAAAAGTTTGTGTAAATGACGACGTTCCATCTGTATTAAGTTAGCTGCATTATTTATATGATCGACCTTTAGGTCGTAATGGTGGCTTCTTCTTCAGTTGCCAACCCAGCAGCTTGTT
>NZ_JBQQCO010000032.1:0-21293 GCF_052246295.1 Piscibacillus sp. B03
TGAGCAATGTAATGGAGAAATGTATCCTGTTGAATATATTGATGTTAGAGGTAAAACGCATACATTCAAAGGTAAGCACTAACCCAAAAGAGGACCGGACGTGGTTTTTACGTCCGGTTTTTCTTATATTCAATATTCGGAATCATTTAGTTGCGAATTATACCCACTAAGGGTATAATGCAAGCAAGTAAGATACAACACTAGGGAGTGATAGAATGGATCATCACAAAAAAGAGCCGCATTCTGACCAGGAGGAAAATCATAATCATCATAGTCAGGAAGAGCATAGCCATCACGACCATCATGATTATAAAAATCACGATGAGTCTCATGATGAACTTGAGCACGATAATCATGGCCACGGTGCACATGACCATCACGGACATATGGTGACGGAATTCCGGAATAAGTTTTTTGTTGTTTTAATATTCACCATTCCGATCCTTCTCCTGTCTCCAATGATTCAGGATTTTATGGGAGTCGACTGGCGCTTTACAGGGGATATCTATATTCTAGCTGCCCTGTCCACATTCGTTTATTTCTATGGCGGCTGGCCTTTCCTCAAGGGTGCTTTTGATGAACTGAAAAACAGAGAACCCGGGATGATGACACTGATTGCTATGGCCATCTCCATCGCATTCTTCTACAGCCTAGCTGTCGTATTTGGGTTTAACGGGGAGCAGCTTTTCTGGGAACTGGCAACCCTGGTACTGATCATGCTTCTGGGCCACTGGATTGAAATGCGATCGATCAATAATGCATCCAAAGCTCTGGAGTCACTTGCATCCCTGATGCCGAACACAGCAAATCGTATTGCTGAGAATGGTGAGACGGAAGAAGTGCAGGTTGATGCTATCAAAGCAGGGGATCTGCTCTTGGTCAAACCGGGAGAAAAGATGCCATTGGATGGAAAGATCGTTAAAGGAAAATCCCAAATCGATGAATCCATGCTGACAGGTGAGTCCGTTCCCGTAACCAAATCTGTTAATGACGAGGTCATCGGTGGATCGATCAATAGGGAAGGCTCACTTACAATAGAAGTAGAAAAACTGATGGATGAGTCCTACTTGAACCAGGTCATCGAAATGGTCAAAGAATCCCAGAAGACAAAATCCAAAACGCAGGACATCACGAATCAGGCGGCCAAATGGCTGTTTTATATCGCTTTGGCTGCTGGTATTATCACCTTTATTGTTTGGATAAGTATCGGAGCCACTGTAGATACGGCCATACAAAGAACAGTGACCGTCATGGTTATCACCTGCCCGCATGCTTTAGGTCTCGCAGCGCCCCTGGTCATCTCTGTTTCTACTGCTTTATCTGCGAAGCATGGTCTGTTGATTCGCAAACGTCCTCAGTTCGAACGGGCCCGGAATATTGATGCGGTAATTTTCGATAAAACTGGTACGTTAACTGAAGGTAAATTTGGAGTAACAGACGTGCAAACTTTCAGTGATATGGACGAAAATAAGATACTAAGCTATGCAGCGACAGTAGAGAATGACTCTGAGCATCCCATTGCTACGGGAATAATCAATGAAGCAAAGAAAAGGAAACTGAAACTGCATGAAATGACACATTTCAATTCTATTACCGGCGTGGGAATTGAAGGGACAATTGATAACAGGAATATCAAAGTTGTAAGTCCCGGGTATATCAGTGAACAAGGTATCAGCTTTGACGATCAGAATTTCAACAAATGGTCCGAACAGGGTAAGACGGTTGTGTTCCTGATCATTGATGAAGAACTGTCAGGCGCCATCGCATTGGCAGATAAAATCAAAGAGAGCTCAAAACAGACGGTTGAACAATTGCACAAGCGAAATATCAAGGCCATCATGCTCACTGGAGACAACCGGAAAGTGGCGAATTACGTTGCAGAACAAATCGGGATTGATGAAGTCTATGCAGAAGTTCTGCCGGATCAGAAGGCAGAGAAAGTGACGGAAATTCAAAAGCGTGGTTTAGTGGTTGCAATGACCGGGGACGGTATTAATGATGCGCCGGCCTTGACGAAAGCAGATGTTGGCATTGCGGTAGGGGCAGGGACAGATATCGCTATGGATAGTGCAGATATCGTTCTTGTGGACAGCAATCCGAAAGATATACTGGCCATATTCAGCCTTTCCAAACGGACCTTTAATAAACTGGTTCAGAACTTGATATGGGCAACCGGCTACAACATTTTTGCCATCCCATTGGCTGCAGGCGTTCTGGCTCCTTGGGGCATTGTACTCAGCCCGGCTGTCGGTGCAATACTGATGAGCTTAAGCACCATCATCGTAGCAATCAATGCGCAATTGCTACATCGATTCGAAATGGATTAAAGTAAACTTATTTGAAGTATTATAGAGATAATATTTTTTATAAGAAGTGAAAATTATGCAATATATTATGGAAGGAAGGCGATTGCAATTTCGACTTCCTTCTTAATTTTATAAATTCTCTTACTTGTTTTTAACATTTTGGTATATTGGATTAATAACATATGGCCAATAATAAAGAGTCTATCCGTTTTGGATAGACTCTTTATTCATCGTTGAAAATATTTAGAGTTATTCAACAGGCGCCAATTCGCTTTCAATTACCCATTTATGATTTTGTACTTCTTCTCCAGTATCTGTTGTGACAAAGTCTACCATGTAAACTGTTGTCTGTTCAGCTGAATCAATCGTAGCAGTGGCACCTTCCATACCTTCCATATGCGTGGCATTCATTACTACCTCATCCCCTGGTTCTAAGGGGGCTTCACCCGGATTTTCCAATTCTTCGTGGATGACCCATTTATGATCTTCTACTGGTTCTCCACCATTTGTTGGTGTATACGATACGGAATAAACCGTTGTATCAAAGGCTCCGGAGATGGTTGCTTCAGCGCCATACATACCTCGCATGTGATCGGCTTCAATAATTGCTTGGCTCCCTACTTCGTATGTAGGATTTTCTGCTTCTTTCAAATCTTCAGGCACTTCACCAGAACTCGACATTTCCCCAGCGGAATGGTTCATATGTCCACCGGAATGTGGCTCAGACTGCATATTCATGTGGTCCTCAGAATGGGATTCGGACTGCATATTATAACGGTGCAGTCTTTCTTTCAGCTCTTCCTTTGTCAGACCATTGATGTATTTCGCCTTGTCCCCATCTTCATTGACTTCATAGTAGTAGTGGCTACGAGCTCCGTTATAAGGGTAACCCAATTCATCTTCCAATTCTTTTTCAGTCAAACCATCAATGTACTGCGTTTTGTTTCCATGCGCATCGACTTCGTAGTAGTAATAACTTCCATCTTCATGGGCGGCAGTATCTGTACTACCTGCATTTGCTGCTCCTGGACTAAGCCCCAACGCTAATGCGAAAATCATTGCACCTGATAAAGAAATTCTTTGAAGTTGTCTCATCTACCTAGCCAGTTTACGTGCAGATTCAATGAAAAGTGGATGTACTTAGAAAATATGGGTCTTCGGAATATATAGTGGAATTACTTTTTTAATAGTTTAAAACAACTGGTGTTTAAATCGGATTTTCTAGTGGGATGTTAGGACAATCAATAGTATTATAAAAGTATCAATCACATACGAGTGATACGTTGGGAAAAAAATAAAATAGTCCAATTTACTTGACCGTGTATTATGGTACACGGTTTATAATATTCATGGGGTGAAATAAGATGATTTACCGCATTAGTGAGTTTGCAGAAAAATGTGGCGTTAATAAAGAAACGATTAGATATTACGAGCGAAAAAATTTACTACAAGAACCTCACCGAACGGAAGCTGGTTATCGGATATATTCATATGATGACGTTAAGCGTGTTGGGTTTATTAAACGAATACAGGAACTTGGATTTTCTTTAAACGAGATTTATAAATTACTTGGTGTTGTAGATAAAGATGAAGTTCGTTGTCAAGATATGTTCGAATTTGTTTCTAAAAAACAAAAGGAAGTTCAAAAACAAATAGAGGATTTAAAACGAATTGAAACTATGTTAGACGACTTAAAACAACGATGTCCAGATGAAAAGCAATTACATTCGTGTCCAATAATAGAAACATTAACATGAGAGATTAACGAAAGGGGCTTTATTATGAATAAATTTAAGGTAAACATTCAAGGAATGACCTGTGCGGGTTGTGAAAAACACGTTGAATCAGCACTTGAAAAGATAGGTGCTAAAAATATTGAGTCTAGTTTTCGTCGTGGTGAAGCAGTATTTGAACTACCCAATGATATTGAGGTTGAAAGTGCAATAAAGGTGATTGATGAAGCAAATTACAAAGCCAGAGAAATTGAAGAAGTATCGTCACAAGAAAACGTGGCGTTAAGTAATGAAGACAATTATGACCTTCTTATTATTGGTTCTGGTGCTGCTGCCTTTTCATCGGCAATTAAAGCTATAGAATACGGTGCAAAAGTTGGAATGATTGAGCGTGGAACGGTTGGGGGAACCTGTGTGAATATTGGCTGTGTTCCGTCAAAAACTCTTCTTAGGGCAGGGGAAATCAATCATTTATCAAAAGACAACCCGTTTATAGGTTTACAAACATCCGCTGGAGAAGTGGATTTAGCTAGTTTAATCACGCAAAAGGATAAATTGGTGAGCGAACTTCGGAATCAAAAATATGTGGATTTAATTGATGAATATAATTTTGATTTAATTAAAGGTGAAGCAAAATTCGTTGATGCTAGTACGGTTGAGGTCAATGGGGCAAAGTTATCTGCAAAACGCTTTTTAATTGCAACAGGTGCATCTCCTTCGTTGCCCCAAATTTCAGGACTTGAAGAAATGGACTATTTAACTAGTACAACACTTCTTGAGTTAAAGAAAATACCAAAACGATTAACTGTAATTGGTTCAGGATACATTGGAATGGAGCTTGGACAACTATTTCATCATTTAGGTTCAGAAATAACGCTTATGCAAAGAAGTGAGCGACTTTTAAAGGAGTATGATCCTGAGATTTCAGAGTCAGTTGAAAAAGCGTTAATTGAACAGGGTATAAACCTTGTCAAAGGGGCAACTTTTGAGCGTGTTGTACAAAGTGGAGAGATAAAAAAGGTTTACGTAACAGTAAATGGCAGTAAAGAAGTTATTGAATCAGATCAGTTACTTGTTGCCACTGGAAGAAAACCAAATACGGATTCTTTAAATTTAAGTGCGGCAGGTGTTGAAACCGGAAAAAATAATGAAATCCTGATCAATGATTTTGGTCAAACAAGTAATGAAAAGATTTATGCAGCAGGAGATGTGACGTTAGGACCGCAATTTGTATATGTAGCAGCCTATGAAGGTGGAATTATTACTGATAATGCTATCGGTGGGTTAAACAAAAAAATAGATTTATCGGTAGTCCCTGCTGTTACGTTTACGAATCCAACGGTTGCAACGGTTGGTTTAACAGAAGAACAAGCAAAAGAGAAAGGGTATGATGTGAAGACATCTGTATTACCTTTAGATGCTGTTCCAAGAGCAATTGTAAACCGTGAAACAACCGGTGTATTTAAACTAGTAGCAGATGCAGAAACACTAAAAGTATTAGGGGTTCATATTGTATCTGAGAATGCAGGAAATGTCATCTATGCAGCATCATTAGCTGTTAAATTTGGCTTAACGATAGAAGATTTAACAGAAACCCTAGCACCATATTTAACAATGGCTGAAGGGCTAAAATTAGCTGCACTTACGTTCGATAAAGATGTTTCGAAATTATCTTGTTGTGCAGGCTAAGGGAACTTTTTTTACAATTCCCTATTCAAGTGAACCAGCTAATACTGTACTAAAGTGTGCAGTAGTTTAGCAAAGTCTACAAAAGGATTTCATACACTATTTTGCGATCACCCATTATATAAATGCTTTAAGGGATTTTCTAAGTGCATTTGTGGTCACAAAATAATTTAACACTGATGATTTCGACATCAAATCTATATTTGATACCTTAACACCGCAGAGTAATAAAGGATGAACAATATGTCAGACTTATTATCCCTACCAGACATTAAAACAATAGAATCACCACAAGAAAATGAAACCGATATGATGTTTAAAGTTGAAGCAGTCGGACCACCTGAACGTTGTCCTGAATGTGGTTTTGACAAGTTGTACAAACACAGTTCAAGAAATCAACTAATTATGGATTTGCCCATTCGTTTAAAGCGAGTGGGCTTACAATTGAACCGTAGACGATACAAATGTCGTGAATGCGAATCTACCTTCTGGGAACGCCTAGTATCTGTAGATGAAAAGCGTAGTATGACCAAAAGGCTTTTAAAGTCTATTCAAGAGCAATCCATGTCTAAGACCTTTGTAGAAGTCGCAGAAAGCGTTGGCGTTGACGAGAAAACTATTAGGAACGTTTTTAAGGACTATGTGGCACTCAAAGAACGTGAATACCAGTTTGAAACTCCTAAGTGGCTTGGGATAGACGAGATACATATTATCCGAAGACCTCGGCTTGTATTGACTAATATTGAACGCAGGACTATTTATGACATCAAGCCTAACCGTAACAAGGAAACAGTCATCCAACGTCTTTCAGAAATCAGTGACAGGACTTATATTGAGTACGTCACAATGGATATGTGGAAGCCCTACAAAGACGCAGTGAACACTATCCTTCCACACGCTAAAGTGGTCGTAGATAAGTTTCATGTAATTAGAATGGCTAATCAAGCCTTAGATAACGTCAGAAAGTCTTTGAAAGCTCATATGAGCCAAAAAGAAAGACGTACCCTTATGCGTGAAAGGTTTATCCTTCTAAAGCGTAAACACGATCTAAATGAACGTGAATCATTCCTCTTAGAGACTTGGTTAGGTAATCTTCCTGCCTTAAAAGGGTACCGTCAAGAAGTCTGTGTAAATGGCACTCGCTAACTTCGTTAGCGTAAGGAGGTTTTATATGGAGCAGCGGGCATGATAGCCTAAGGTGAAGCCAACGATCTTTTTATAATCTGGCGGCTTGGCTATCAAATCATGCCCGTAGAGGCTCCATGTCAAACCGACGGTGCCAAGGCAAGGGCCATCTAATTAACTACATATTAGTTTGTCTTCTCATACTTCTCTTCGAACATTTGGTTAAGTTCTTCAGCGGCTGATCGAAACTCATTTACTCTTGATTTCTTTTCATTATAATCTTTGGCAACAAGGTAAATGATTTTTTCAACAGCCTTTTCACTAGGTAAACTATTCATAGTTTTTGTGCGTTTTTTAACTTCCTTGATGGTTCTTTCAATTGTATTCGTTGTATAAATCATGGGTTGAATGACTTTAGGGTAATCAAGAAAAGTTAATAGAACTGATAGTTCTTCTTCCCATGATGTCACAACTTTTGGGTAGATTGTATTCCAGGTTTCTTTAAAAGTCTTAAATTCTTCTAAAGCCTCATTTTTAGTATTAGCTCGATACACTTTTTTGAGGTCTGATGTTACCTTTTTTTGATCGTTCTTACGAATTTTTTTATGATAGTTTTTTTAAAATTTAGCTTTAGGATAAATTTAGTACTTTTAAGTTAAATTAGATTAATCTGTTAAAGTATTAACTATTTTCGAATATTTTAAAGGATATGTACGGATGTTAGATAAATAAAAAGGGATTTCACATAGAAGTTAAGCTAAGGATGTTTAACGATACTATATCCGAACAATCTCTTCTATTTCACGTTTAACCCGTGTCACTGATTTCGTTATAATTAATTATGGCAAAACGTTGTGGCATAAAAACTTAAAAATGCCACACGATAAGGACTAACAGTAGTCGTGAAGGAGTAGATCAATGAATTGGTATGAAAAGCTTAATCAGTATTTTCCTGTAGAAGAAATGAAGTCTAAAAAGCACTTTGAGACCTTGTTGAAAGAAAAGGGTGACGTTTATCATAAAGATGAAGGAGAATATCATGTAATGATGTACGCTGAGTTTGATTCCTTTCTCTTTATTGATTATGTCTATGTCTCACCACAATCGAGAGGTCAAGGCATTGGAAGCAAACTGATGGAAAAGCTGAAAGCAAAAGGAAAGCCTATTATATTAGAAGTGGAACCGATCGATTATGATGATACGGACACAGAGAAACGTTTACATTTCTATCATAGAGAAGGCTTTAAACATGCACAGTCAATTGGTTATACGAGAAAATCGTTGGCTACACAAGAGTTAAATACTTTAGAAATTCTATACTGGGCACCTGATCAAGAGTCTGAAGAAGTCATTTACGAGAAGATGAAAGAAATGTATGAAGAAATTCATACTTACAAAGACGAAGAAATTTACGGTGAGGCATATCAACCTGTAGAAGAAGTATTAACGATTGATAAAACTCGAGATGTAGATTTGTTTGAAGATATTAAAAAACCTAAAGGTGTATAATAGAAGCTGCTCCTTATGTGGAGCGGCTTTTCATTTTTAGACAGAAATACATAAAAAAATTTGGATATTTTTATAGTTTTTTCATGATAAACGGTTTATTATTTTTAAAGTAGGGTAAAACATAACTATACATAATTTAATCAATTGGTTAAATGTGAATATTTTTTTACAATTACATCTATATCCTATCGAAAAACTTGACATTAAGATATAATAAGATTGAAAGGTAATTTAGATTTATTATAAAGTAATAATGGTTAAAAAACAATTTTTATAGATACCTTTCCAAAGGAGGGTGAATGGCATGGTAACGTTATTTACATCACCAAGCTGTACATCTTGTAGAAAAGCTCGAGCATGGTTAGAGGAACACGAAATACCATATAAGGAGCGAAACATTTTCTCAGATAGTCTTTCAGAAGATGAAATTAAGGAAATTTTAAGAATGACTGAAGACGGAACTGATGAGATTATTTCAACTCGTTCTAAAGTATTTCAATCGTTAGATGTAAGCCTTGACCAGATGCCGCTAAAAGATTTAATTTCATTAATTCAGCAAAATCCTGGCTTGCTAAGACGTCCAATAATTTTAGATGACAAACGTCTTCAAGTAGGTTACAACGAAGATGAAATACGTCGTTTCTTACCTAGAAAAGTACGTTCATTTCAGCTTAGAGAGGCTCAACGTTTAGTTAACTAGATATAAAAAAAACCGAATCTTAATGAGATTCGGTTTTTTTTATATATTTTCTTTGCCTAATTTGGAACTAAATGTCTAAAAAGTAATTGTTAAAAATAGATGGACCCACTATACTAATTTCTTTGATATTTAAATGAAATACCAATTAAGCAGACCATGATGACAAATACTAAAGGCAGCATAAGATGTTCATTCGGCATGTAAGTGAATGCCTGTTCTAGACGTTCTTCTTTTAAAATTAATTCTGCACTCGTGTAGGCTAATAATGACGCTCCAGCATAGACGATAATTGGGTATTTATTCATTATCATTAAAATGATTTTGCTACCGAAGATAATTATGGGAACAGAAACAGCAAGTCCAAATATGATTAATAATACGTTTTGATTTGAGGCAGCTGCAATAGCTAAAACATTATCGAAGCTCATGATTAGGTCGGCTACTACGATCGTCTTAACAGCACCTATTAAGTTTGTTGATGATTCCACTTCTACATGATCATCATCTTCTGTTAAGAGTTTGACAGCAATGTAAAGTAGAAATAACCCACCTACTAACTGTACGTAAGGAATAGTTAATAAGTATATGGCAATACCGGCTAAAGCTACCCTAATTAGAATCGCCAAGCTTGTCCCTAAGACAATTGCCCTATTTTGGTGATGTTTAGGTAAATTACGACTAGCCATGGCAATGACGACAGCATTATCACCGCCTAAGATTAAATCTAGACCAATAATAATAAGAACCGCTTTTAATAAATCCCAGTTAAGATCAATGAATAATAATTCCATAAAAAACCTCCAAAATAAGTAGTGACAAATTCTAAAAATTAGTTTAAAATCATAGACTAAATAAAATTAAAGCAGAAAGTTTGTCCAACATTTAAACGTGTAATATACTCTAAATATATTCATAACTAGGGCAAATATGGATTTAATTTTTTACTTGTCAAAAGCATTTTCATTTTTAGACTACCTATCATAAAATATGATAAAGAGGTACAGCTTATGAAAATGATTGATAAAAGTTAAAAACGGGTAAACATTTAGTAACAAAAAGTCTTTCCCAGCACAATTAATTAATGAAGGGAGAGGAAAGAGGATGGAAATAGAACGTATTAATGAGAATACTCTCAAATTTTATATCTCGTATCATGACATTGAAGAACGAGGCTTCAATCGTGAAGACATCTGGTATAATCGCGAAAAAGGAGAACAGCTTTTTTGGGAAATGATGGATGAAGTTAACGATGAAGAAGATTTCAATATAGATGGACCATTATGGATTCAAGTTCAAGCTTTAGATAAAGGGTTAGAAATTGTGGTGACAAAAGCCCAAGTGTCTAAAGATGGTGAGAAACTAGAATTTCAAGGTGATGATGGGAATCCAATTCAACATAACCTTGAAGAGAAGTTGGAATCTCTAATGGAACAAAGGCCAGCTAGTAGACGTAAATCAAAAAAGACTTATCGCCCACAACATGACACTTCAAATGATCAAGAAGCGGATGATTTAGATATTGTCGTTACATTTAATGACATTGAAGATGTTATTTCGCTAAGCCATTCTTTAACTGATAGTCGTTTTATTGATGATCGTTTATATGCCTTTGAAAACCAGTATTATTTATTCGTTGCATTTCCAGAAGGTTACCTAAGCGAAGATGAACAAGAAAATTATATCAGCCATATTCTTGAGTTTGGTGAAGAAACAAATGTGTCTGTCCATTATCTAATGGAATACGGTCATGAGGTTTTCGGTGACCAGGCGTTAAAACAGTTAAAATCAAAGTTTAATCTTCAATAATTATAAGGGCACTGTAATTGAGACAGTGCTCTTTTTTAGTTGCAAACTGGTAAAAAATTCTGTATCTTTAATTTAGGTCTTTAGGTCGAAACGAAGTAAAGGATGAAAGTGAATGCTGAAATGGATTCAGGTTCTCATATTTCTAGTCATCGTATCAGCTATATTTTATTTATCTTACAATATATGGGAAGGTCGAATCATAACGACTTTCTCAATTTTCTTATCTATTTCTGCTGTATTAATTGGGTTTATTATCTTTATCGAAAATCGCAACCCATCTGAGACGTTGAACTGGTTACTCGTTTTCGCTTTGTTTCCTGTTTTAGGCTTTTTTTTCTACTTATTATTTGGACGAAATTATAAAAAGAAAAAACAGTTTAAAGAAAAGCAGGCACTTGATGAAGTGGCTTTTAATAGAGTTGAGGGACAAAGAATCATCAGTGACCATGAATTAAATCAGATGGGTGATCACCAAAAGATGTTGTTTCGTCTTGCACAACATTTGGGGAATTCACCCATCTCTTTTAATACTGAAACGAAAGTGTTAACAAATGGACGTGAAACATTTCCAGCTATTTTAGAAGAACTAGAAAAAGCAGAGCATCATATTCATTTAGAGTACTATATCGTTAGGGATGATGAGATAGGGAATCAGATAAAGGATTTACTCATTAAAAAAGCAAAAGAAGGCGTTGAAGTAAGGTTTCTTTACGATGCTGTAGGAAGTTGGAAATTGTCTGAGTCTTATAAATCTGATTTGAGGAAAGCGGGAGTACAAATTGAAGCCTTCTCTCCAGTTAAGTTACCTTTTATAGGTAACAGGATTAACTTTAGAAATCATCGGAAGATAATCGTGATTGATGGCAGAATAGGTTTTGTCGGTGGTCTGAATATTGGGGATGAGTATTTAGGAAAAGTATCTTATTTTGGTGATTGGCGTGATACACACCTATATGTCAGAGGAGAAGCTGTAAGAAGCCTTCAAACGATTTTTCTGCAAGATTGGAAATACGAAACAGATGAACATTTATTGAAGTCTGAGTATTTATCGCCGGAAATATTAGAAGGTAATTACGGTGGCGTTCAAATGATTACAAGCGGCCCTGACAATCAATGGGAGACGATTAAGAAATTATATTTCTCAATGATTATTTCCGCTAAGAAATCAATTTGGATTGCTTCCCCTTATATCATTCCGGATGATGATATTTTAACAGCGATGAAGGTTGCAAGTTTAAGTGGCGTAGATGTTCGCCTGTTAGTTCCTAGAAAACCCGATAAACGAATCGTTTTTCACGCTTCTCGGTCTTATTTCCCAGAATTAATGGAGGCTGGAATTCGAATCTTTGAATATGAAGAGGGTTTTATGCACAGTAAAGTTGTAGTGATTGACCACGAATTGGCTTCCATTGGAACTTCAAA
Organism: Piscibacillus sp. B03; assembly: GCF_052246295.1. Classification (NCBI taxonomy): domain Bacteria; kingdom Bacillati; phylum Bacillota; class Bacilli; order Caryophanales; family Bacillaceae; genus Piscibacillus; species Piscibacillus sp. B03. The sequence continues at coordinate 12,288 of NZ_JBQQCO010000032.1, forward strand.
TATGGATATGAGAAGTTTTCATTTAAATTTTGAAGTTAATGCGTTTTTGTTCAGAACAGAGAGTACTAATAAGTTAGTTGCAGATTTTAAGGAAGATTTCCTTAAATCAAGAGAGTTAGATCTTGAACGATTCAAGAATCGGTCTATATTCTTACGAGTGATGGAATCCTTGTTTAGACTACTTTCCCCGTTACTATGAATTGTAAGGGGCGAGGTTATGTTAAAAGCACTAGATACTAAAGGTAAAGAAGTTGTGGCGTATAATCGATCTAAACAAGAACTACAGATTATGCGCCAACAATCTCATTATTGTCCAGAATGCCATGAGAGAGTAATTTTAAAAGCAGGCACAGTTGTCATTCCTCATTTTGCTCACGACAATAGAGTCAATTGCTCCCACCAAGGTGAATCCAAAACCCATTTAGAAGGAAAGCTTAAGCTTTATCAATGGTGTGTTAATCAAAGATTGTATGCTAAATTAGAACATTATATCCCATCTATTGAACAACGGGCTGATGTTATGGTGAAGTTAGCTAATCGTTGGATTGCGTTGGAATATCAATGCTCACCTATTTCTACTTCTAGTCTTATAGATAGAACGTTAGGACTATCCTCAAAAGGGGTTTACCCCTTATGGATTTTTGGTCCAAGTTATTTAGACATGAATCAACATGATGTATATTGGAATACAACTTTAAGATCAGCTGTGCAATATAATCATAAAGCTAATCAAGACCAGTTATTGTTTTATAATCCAAAATCCAATCTTTTTACCATCGCTACTCACTTATACAATGCTAAGGCAAAAGCAACAGCTCATTTAAGGCGAATTCCTTTAGAACAATTAACTTGGAAAACCTTATACTTACCTACACAACCCTCAAAATACAAACTTTATAAACAGTGGTCAAAAGAGAAAAAGTTATTCAGAAGTGCACTAAGGCGATTTCCTTCTAAATATGATGAGAGCTTAATGAAACAACTTTACTATCAAAATCTTCACCCTCAAAACCTACCATCATGTGTATACTTACCTATCAAAAACTCTAACCGGTTACTTGTACCTGACTATTTATGGCAAACTAAAATTGTATTATTCTTAAAACAAAAAAAGGTAGGAGAGTGTATTCAGTTTATTAACCTTCTCAATCTGACACGTATGTATTTTAAGGATACGATAGAATGTATTTATCCTAGATGCAGTACCCATCCTCTATTAGAATACCTTGAATTATTATGTCAATTAGGGTATTTGACCTCACAAGATTGTAAAACATTTTATAAAGAAAAAGAGTTTGAGTTTTATAACACATTAGAACAAGCACTCTACGGTGACGAGGTCACATTAAAAAAGCTATTAAATTTTTAAAATTTTTACAATAGTTTTTACAGAATGCATTTTTTTCTATAAAATGAAGTTGTGTGAAAAAATATTTGGGGAGGTTACATATCGTGACTGAAACGGCTACAGGTTTAAAAACAAGGGAAGAGGTACCAGAACATCTGACATGGGATTTAGAAGCAATTTTCCCAACAGATGACGACTGGGAAAAAGAATTTGAAGCTCTTAAGCTAGATTTTCCGAAGATTGAACAATACAAAGGAAAGATTGCAGAGTCATCGGAGAAATTATTAGCAGTCTTAAAATTTGAAGATGAAATTCGTATTCGTCTTGAAAAGCTTTACGTATATGCTCATATGCGTTCAGATCAAGATACGGCTAATAGCAAGTACCAAGACCAAAATGCAAGGGCTCAAAGTCTTGCAACACACATGATGAGTGCATTTAGCTTTGTAACTCCAGAAATCTTATCAATGACAGATGAACAGATTGAAAGTTTTCTTAAGCAAAACGATGAACTTAAGCACTATGAGAAGACATTACGTGATGTAATGAAATCTCGTCCTCATGTATTAAGTGATAAAGAAGAGGCGTTATTAGCTGAAGTTTCTGAAGTGACATCAGCTCCTGCAAACGCTTTTGGAATGCTAAACAATGCGGATATCGAATTTCCAACAATTAAAGATGAGAATGGTGAAGAAGTACAATTATCTCACGGACGTTATCGTGATTTCTTAGATTCTAAAGATCGTAATGTGCGTAAAAGTGCTTTCGATGCTATGTATAAAACTTTTGGTCAGTACCGTAATACGTTTGCGGCAACATTATCAGGCCAAATAAAGAAAGATAATTTTGTAGCTAAGACGAGAAATTACGAATCTGCAAGAGAAGCTGCATTAGACAGAAATAATATTCCTGAAACAGTTTATGATAACTTAGTTGAAGCCATCAACGAACGCCTTCCTGCTTTACAGCGTTATATGGAAGTTAAAAAGAAGGCTCTAGATTTAGATGAATTGCATATGTATGACATTTATGCACCTCTTGTAGATGAGAAGATTTCCGTAACCATTGATGAAGCAAAAGACTATGTATTAAAAGGTTTAAAACCACTAGGTGAAGAGTATACTAACATCTTGCAAAAAGCATATGATGAGCGTTGGATTGACTGGTTAGAAACTAAAGGAAAACGAAGTGGTGCTTATTCATCCGGTAGTTACTTAACGAATCCATATATCTTGATGAATTGGCAGGATAATGTTGATAACATGTTTACACTGGCACATGAATTAGGTCACTCACTTCACAGTTATTATACACGTGAGAACCAATCCCCTCGCTATGGTGATTACTCAATCTTTGTGGCTGAGGTTGCTTCAACTGCCAATGAAGCACTATTAAATGATTATTTATTAAAAACGCTTGATGATAAGAAGAAAAAATTATATCTATTAAACAACTTCTTAGAAGGATTCCGTGCAACGGTTTATCGTCAGACGATGTTCGCTGAATTTGAGCATGAAATTCATAAGCGCGACCAAAATGGTGAAGCTTTAACAGCTGATAAATTAACATCGATTTATTATGAATTAAATAAGAAATATTTTGGTGAAGGTGTAGAAGTTGACGAATCAATTGGATTAGAATGGGCTAGAATCCCTCACTTCTATATGGGTTATTATGTGTATCAGTATGCTACGGGTTACTCAGCAGCTACTGCATTAGCACATAAAATCCTTGAAGAAGGCGACCCTGCTGTTGAACGTTATAAAAACTATCTAAAAGCAGGTAATAGTGAAGATCCGATTGATGTTCTTAAGAAAGCGGGAGTGGATATGACAACGAAAGCTCCAATCCTTGCAGCACTTGATGTATTTGAAGAGAAGTTGAATGAGTTTGAACAATTACTAAACGAATAGTTTTATAGACAGACACGCAACTCCTTTTCATGAACATGAATTGGAGCTTGCGTGTTTTTAAATTTTTATGTTGAGAAAATAAAAAGGCAATCTTGTTAACTTTGGGATTACCTTTGTTCTAATAACTTAAAATCTTTTAATCGAATTTTTTTGAAAGATCACATAAAAAAATAGAAAAAGGGTTAAAAATAAAAACGGAATAGAAACAATTTTAGGCACCAGATTCATCATGCCCAATAGATTTAATGTGAATGCTCCCAAGATTAATAGTAGCCAAAACAATACTGTTAACATATTCATCACCTTTTCCTATCAAATACAATTGATCTGCTACTACATCATATGTGATGGATATGTGATTAGAATAAAAAAGGTTCTATTTCAAATGTGGTGGTGTAAAAATTACACCATCCACTTTTTATCCTTTTAATGATTATATTTAACATCGCTCCATCAAAATGCTTCGCTTTCCGCGGGCACGGCTCGAGCCTCCTCGGCCCAAAGAGCGGGGCCTGTGGGGTCTCGAGACTCGTGCTGTTCCCGCAGGAGTCTACGCATTTTGATTCCGCTTAGTGCGACTCACCTAACACAAAAGTGGTTTTATGCTCTTTATTCTGTTATAGATGCTTTATTGAATGATTGTAGCATCAATTGGTGCCATAAAACCTTCGACGCAACCTTTCAAATGATTTAATACCATATCAATCATATCGCCTCTCTTTTTTCTAGTGTTTTCGTCGACTTTAGGCTAACAAGAGATGGCGAATGAGTGTATTTTTTTGTTTTGAATGTGATGTTCAACTTCATCTTTTTATACAGATGAGAATGTGACGAGCGATAGGCGGCGACGCCAGTGGGAACAGCACGAGCTGAAGATCCACTGGGGAAAGCGTATTTCTTTCCACAGTTAGCTGAAGCCGTGCCCACGGCAAGCGTCCGCCGATAGCGAGTCACAAACCAACGGTTCAATCATCAATCTCTCAACATAATTGTTGTGACAATGGACACCACCACATTTAGTATAGAGCCAGTTTTTTTTTAAGATTTGGTTCAGCTCGGAATTAAGACACAAGAAAATTCCTTCATATCAAAATTCCTTTAATATTACCATCATTTTAGAAAAAACCTCCCCTCAACATATAGTCTTTTCTCCTCAATCAAGTTATACTAATATTTGGAATAGTTAGCAAAACAAACATATGAGGAGCAACGGTCATGAAATCCTTTCTAGATCATTATTGGACTTGGATTCTTTTATTTATGGTTGGCTTAAATCTCGTACTCTGTTTATTGATTCTTGAATTAAACTCAGAAGGGATTGTAGCACTCGTTTTTGGTGGAATAGGCTTTTTAGCTCTTCTTTATTTAACCTTGATAGATTATAAGAAACGAAAGGACGATTAGGTTGGGGAAAGTAAGGGATGCTTTGATCTTCACTTTCTTTGTCGCGGGTTCGATCTGGGTTCTTTATATGCAAATGACGACTAGCTCTGAACCATATCAAGCCGTTGAAAAGGCCGCTGACAAGGAAGGCGTTGACCTTAGTGATACGGTTATTACGCATTTAGTCGATGATTGTGCGTATACATTGTATTACACGAATGACTCTTATGGATTCGCGTTATCAGAGAAAAATTTGTTCGGATGGAAAGTGGTAGATTTTGTTGATGGGTTACCTCTAGATAAATCGTTAGCGAATCAAGGGTATGCCTTCAGCAAGACGCTTGGGATTATCCACGGGATTGTGGATTCTTTCGTTGAGCATGTTCAGATTGATGGTAGTGAATGAAAAACAAATCCAAGAAACAGTCGTCCATTTCGAGGGAACTCTAAGCCCCATGACCATTAGTATGGATTTACCTATGTATCAAAACTTAAAAGAAGAAAAAATGTACATTCAAACAGACATTCTAGTAGAAAACTTAGGTATGTTCATGCCATTACCTGAAGATGCAAAAGGTAAGTTAATCGAAGTTGATATGGCTGATGTTGAAGGTATGGAAGAAGAAGAAATGGATATTGATGAGCTAACTGAACAAGTACAAAGCATTGTAAATGATTTCATCGATGAAAAAAGTGAAGATGACTTTACTGAAGAAGATGGAACTTATATCGTAACATTTACTAAAGATGATTTAGCTAATTTAGTTGGTAAAATCGCATCTGAAGTAGATGATACAATTACTGATGAAGAACTTCAAGAAGGTATTGATGAAATCAATACTGCTTTAGAGGACATTGACTTAAATACATTCGAAATCCACATGACAATGGATGGCGATCAAGTTAAGAGCCAGAAGTTTGTATTAGATGCTGGTTTCGAAGCTGAAGGTAACGCTGTACAGCTAGAATTAACAGCTGACACTGTTTACAACAGCATCAACGAAGATGTTGAATTCACAATCAACCCTGAAGATAGCGAAATTATGCCAATGGAAGAATTTGAGCAGCTAATGATGGGCGGAAAGGAATATTAATTTAAGTAAACTCACCTGAGCAGGTGAGCTAACCACTTAAAAAGAGCCAGTTAATCCGGTTCTTTTTTATGTTTTATTATTGAAATTCGGGCAAAAATAAGATGCAATAATGTTAAGCCCAAAGCAATACATTTAAGTGTGACTAGCCGAATTCGGTATAATGTTTATGTGGATTTTTAAGTACAAGGAGAAGGAGAAGGCGAAATATATGAAGAACAGTATGCATTTATACTTGAAAGACTTAAAAAACATTTCAACAAACTGGGTAGCCGCGATTTTAATTGGTGGATTAATGATACTTCCGTCATTGTATGCGTGGATGAATATTGAAGCATCTTGGGACCCATATGGACAGACGGATCAAATTAAAGTCGGTGTTGTCAATAATGATACAGGGTCTACAGTGCGTGATGAAGAGATCCATGTAGGAAATGAATTAGTCGAACAACTAAAAGATAATGATTCAATGGACTGGCAGTTTGTCGATGAAGAGACAGCCATGGATAAAGTAGAATATGGAGACTACTATGCCGTCATTGTGATTCCCGATGACTTTTCTGAGAAATTGGGGACTGTGATTAATGATCAACCCACAAAAGCCGAAGTTAATTATTATGTGAATGAAAAAATTAACGCGATTGCTCCGAAGATTACCGATAAAGGAGCTACCACAATCGTTGAGGAAATAAGCTCAAGCTTTATCTCAACTGTCAATGGCGTAATTTTTGATATGTTTAATCAACTTGGCCATGAATTACAAAGCTCTCTACCTGATATAAGGCAATTCGAGGATTATGTTTTTACAATTGAAGAAAAGTTACCTGAAATAAAAGAGGTTTTGGACGAATCACTCTCTGATGCTGAAAACGCCGAGGTCATGATCCATGATGCTCTTAACCTTATTCCACGCGTAGAAGAAGCGTCTAATCAAGGGCTTTCGACAGTAAACGAGACCTTGAATTTTATTAATGATGCAGAAGAACGTTTAGATGAGATAGCACCACGAGTGAACGAGGATTTGAACACCATCCAACAGGCCATTCAAGATACGAATGAGTTTTTAGAATCCGTTGAACCATCTTCAATGGATTTACTGGATATGAACGAGCAAATGAACAATTGGAATGAACAAATTAATAGTACGGTTACATCTATTGAAACAGTAGAGGAAATTTTACAACAAATTCAAGAAGAACAGGAATCTGGTGAGGATTCGGGAGAAGATTCAGGTCAATCAGAAGAGAATAATCAAGAACAGATTGAAAATGCATTAAATGAACTGGCAGCAATGAAAGCTACCTTACAAGAATTGCAAAAACAACTTAATCAAGTTGATGAGATGATTGCGGAACATAATCAAGAGTTAGAAGATATGATGGCTAACTTACGAGAAACGGCTCAATTCACGAATGAGCGATTGGATGCTTTTATTACCGAATATAAAGAAACGATTGAACCTCGTGTTAGAGAAGAAATTCAACATGCAAAAAGTTCATTAGAATCGGCGAAAAGCATTTTAACCAAGGTTCAAAATACGATTCCAGAAGCACAAAACATATTAAATCGAACCGCAACTAATTTAGCAGATGGTGAAGATTTATTAGAGAGTGTTTTAGCGGAATATCCGTATATTAATACGAAAATAAATGAACTGGCTGATGAGATCCGTCAGATCCAAGGAGAAACGGATTTAGAGGAAATTATCGAGCTATTAGAAAACGATCCTGAAGCAGGGGAAAGCTTTTTTGAAGAACCCGTCAAGCTGAATCAAAACAAACTGTTTCCTATTGAAAATTATGGTACAGGCATGACACCGTTTTATACCGTATTGGCGATATGGGTTGGTGGATTATTATTGGTTTCTTTATTGGCAACCGATCCGCATCACATAGAACCGTATACAGGAAGACAGATTTACTTTGGCAGATTATTGACCTTTGTCACGATTGGCATGATTCAAACCATCATTGTGACATTAGGTGATATGTATCTACTGGGTGTAAATGTCCAAGAACCAGTTTGGTTTATATTATTTGGGCTTTTATCGAGCTTTGTGTTTATCACCATTGTTTATACTTTAGTGTCGGTGTTTGGTGATATTGGAAAAGCTTTAGCTATTGTTTTCCTTGTTTTACAAATCGCAGGTGCTGGAGGAACGTATCCAGTGGATTTATTACCAGAATTCTTTCAATCCATTCATTCTTTCCTTCCTTTCACCTATGCGATTAACTTGATGCGTGAAGCTGTGGGAGGAATTGTTTGGACTAAAGTACAACATGATGCAGCGATCCTTTCGACATTTGGACTAGTGGCATTACTTGTGGGCGCCCTATTTAAAGCGCGTTTGAACAAGTATACACACCAATTAATGAAGAAGTCGAGAGAAACGGGATTGTTTCATTAACTTTAAATGAATTTTTAATAACTGAAAATAATAAGTAAGTTAAAGAATGGGCTACCTTAACAGTTGGTAGCCCATTTTTCTCATTTCCATTATATATGATCGTTTAAAAGTCTATTACTAGGTTTTTCTATGTTTATCATTAATTCAAGTTTATTATTCTGCAAATGTATGATTTCCAATTTCAGTGACTGTCTCACGAGTAAAAATCCACTCATTGGTAGCTATATCAGGATTATAATAATAGGTTGAACCTTGTGTTGGGTCATAACCATTAACCGCGTCCATTACAGCTTGATAAGCAACGGGACTTGGTGGAAGATTATATTGTCCATCATGGACGGCAGTGAAAGCATTCTGTTGTAATATAACATTGCGAATCGTATTAGGGAAGTGAACTGAACCTTCTCGGTTTAAAATAACGGCTGCCACGGCCACCTTACCCTCATAGGATTCACCTCTTGCTTCACCATGTACAACCCTTGCCATCATCTCAACATTGTCAATTTGATATCGCGTCTTAGTTCCAACAATTCCGTCCACCCAAAGATTGGCATCATATTGGAAATCTTTAACCGCTCTTTCGGTTAAAGGGCCGAAATATCCCGTAGGTTCGACGTTTAAATATCCCATTCTATACAATTTCCCTTGAAGATCTTGTACTTCTTGTCCCGTATTTCCATATTCTAAAGTAGTCGATGCCTGAACCTCGGTATCATTTCCCATTAACAACATTCCTAATAAGAAAAACCGGACGTAAAAACCACGTCCGGTCCTCTTTTGGGTTAGTGCTTACCTTTGAATGTATGCGTTTTACCTCTAACATCAATATATTCAACAGGATACATTTCTCCATTACATTGCTCA
>NZ_JBQQCO010000033.1:0-20665 GCF_052246295.1 Piscibacillus sp. B03
TGGGCTAATCTCTGGAGCTCAATACTATAGTAAAGTACATGTTTAGAGTAAAATTGAACCGCCGTATACGGAACCGTACGTACGGTGGTGTGAGAGGTCGGAGGTTAATCACCTCCTCCTACTCGATAATATTTGCTTATTGTAACAGTATATTTTTCAATTCTCATATTCCATATTCGTTTTTATAATGAATTTTTGATATTATAATAAAGGATGATATACAAGCTATGAGGAGGATGTTTGATGGATTATCGTATTGAAAAAGATACTCTTGGTGAAGTAAAAGTTCCTAGTGATAAATATTGGGGTGCGCAAACTCAGCGTAGTAAGCAAAATTTCCCAATTGGTAATGAAGAAATGCCAAAAGAAATCGTAGAAGGTTTCGCAATTTTAAAGAAAAGTGCGGCTCGTGCAAATGAAGAGTTAGGCCTTTTAGAATCTGAAAAGGCTGACGCTATTGCTCATGCAGCAGATCAAATATTATCTGGCGATTTACACGACCATTTCCCACTTGTAGTATGGCAAACTGGTAGTGGAACACAGTCTAACATGAACGTTAACGAAGTCATTGCATTCGTTGGTAACAAATGGTTAGAAGAGCAGGGTAAAGAAACTCGCCTGCATCCAAATGATGATGTTAACAAATCACAAAGCTCAAATGACACTTTCCCAACAGCATTACATATTGCATCAGTTAAGAAGGTTGAAGAGCATGTACTTCCATCACTTGCAAAAATGAAGCAAACGTTAAAAGAAAAAACAGATGCATACAGTGAAATTGTGAAAATTGGTCGTACGCATTTACAAGATGCTACACCTTTAACATTAGGTCAAGAAATTAGCGGTTGGCATCGTATGCTTGAAAAAACAGAATCCATGATTAAAGACTCCCTTAAGTATGTTCGTGAAATTGCTTTAGGTGGTACTGCTGTTGGAACAGGGATTAATGCTCATCCTGATTTCGCGGAAGTTGTTGCTAAGAAAATTAATGAGGAAACGAACGGTTCATTCATTTCAGCATCAAACAAATTCCACGCTCTAACTAGTCATGATGAGTTAGTTCACACTCATGGTGCATTGAAAGGTTTAGCAGCAGATCTTATGAAAATCGCTAACGATGTGCGCTGGTTAGCAAGTGGCCCTCGTTGTGGAATTGGAGAAATTACAATTCCTGCAAATGAACCTGGAAGCTCAATTATGCCAGGAAAAGTAAATCCGACTCAAAGTGAAGCTATTACAATGGTAACAGCACATGTAATGGGTAATGACGCTGCGATTGGTTTTGCTGCAAGTCAAGGTAACTTTGAATTAAACGTGTATAAACCTATGATTGCATATAACTTCTTACAATCTTGTCAGCTTCTTGGTGATAGTATGGAATCATTTACGGATCGTTGTTTAGTTGGTTTAGAACCAGATGAAGAGAAAATTGAACAATATCTAAATGATTCTTTAATGTTAGTTACAGCACTAAATCCTCATATTGGTTATGAGAATGCAGCCAAGATTGCTAAATATGCTCACGAGAAACGATTAACTTTACGCGAAGCAGCTGAAGAAACAGGCATTTTAAAAGGTGAAGAATTTGATAAACTAGTTGTTCCAAAAGAAATGACTAAACCTAATGCCAAAAAATAACCAAAAAAGTAGTAAAAATTACCGTTAATAAGATTTGGCCTCCTGTAGAAAATATGGATACACAGGAGGTGAGATACAATGGCACAGAACAACAACTCAAACCAATTAGTAGTACCAGGTGTTGCTCAAGCTCTAGACCAAATGAAAACTGAGATTGCACAAGAATTTGGTGTTCAGCTTGGCCCAGACACAACTTCACGCGCTAACGGTTCTGTTGGTGGTGAAATCACAAAACGTCTAGTACAAATGGCAGAACAACAATTAGGTGGAGCTAAGTAACAACGCGTCATTTGATAACCTCTAAAAAACAATCAAAGACGAAAACCAATGGCAGGTAAGAGCAAATCAAAAAACTCTTGCCTGCACCATAAAGTAAAGAGGGTCTTTTAGGGCCCTCTTTTAATATTGGTAAGAATAGGGGATGGGTCAAAATAAGACCTCCCTACTAAGGAAGGTCAAGTCTATAGATCATTCATCTCGAGTTTCTTCAGCGGGGCTAAATGGTTCATCATTTTTTCTAATTTCGTGTGCTTCATCAATTTGTACTTTGTTATAGGTTGGTCGAACATAGCCTCCTGCTAAACCTTCATTTAGCATGCGATCGACATCTAAATCATACTCACTACGACTATCTTCTTCACGTTTGCCTGGTTTCGCCAAACTAAGACCTCCCTTCTATATAGGATTAGTTTGTGCGAATATGAAGGGTCAATACTGGTAATAAATCGATATTAATGCTAAAAATATAGTGTTACTATTTACCAACGAAAAGGGTGAGACGACTATGAATATTGCACTTATATTGGTTTTAATGATTATTATTGGAGCTTTAATTGGAGGAATGACTAATTTCTTAGCCATTAAAATGCTGTTTAGACCTTATGAAGCAGTATATATTGGTAAATTCAAATTACCTTTTACGCCTGGTTTAATACCTAAGCGTCGATCTGAATTAGCTGAACAATTAGGCCGTGTTGTTACGGATTACTTAGTAACGAGTGATGCGTTAGAACAAAAAGTATTAGAACCACAATTTCAAAGGAAAATGACGGATTTGATCAACCAGCAAATTGACCATGCAATAAAAGAAGGATATACAGTTGAAGACTTGATAAAAAAAGTCCATCCTGATTTTAATGTAAAACAGCTTGAATCTAATATTGAAAATACAATTACAAGCAAGCTTAATTATTTATATGAACGTCATAAACATCTTGCCATTCAAGAATTATTACCAATGGATGTTGATAAAAAAATCGAAAATCAACTACCAGAATTCACAACATATTTAATCACTCAAATAGAGCAATATTTGACGAGTGATGAGGGACAAAGGAAGATATCAGAAAGTGCCTCTAAGTTTTTGCAGACTCAAGGTTTCCTTGGAAATATGGTGTCATCTTATTTAGGAGAAGACGGATTAGCTGAAAAGATCACACCCGCTATTAAAATGTTTTTAAGTTCAGAGGAAACGCAAATCTCTATTGAGAAATTACTCGAAAATGAATGGAACAAATTTAAGAATAAGGATCTTTATACGTTAAGAGAGCAGCTTAATGGTATAAACTTTGAAGACCATTTGGCTCAGATTATTGTTAAAGAGATAAAAATTTATGACTATCTAAAACAACCTATAGGTGAATTATTTTATAATCATTTGGCAAAGCTTAAAGGTGATTGGATTCCAAAGATTGTTGAACAATTATTTCAAAAGCTTTCTTCTCAAATGTCAACATTATTAGAACAATTGAATCTATATGGTTTAGTTAAACAAGAAGTTGAAACATTTGATGTGTCTAGAATTGAAAAATTAGTCTTAGAAATAACCAAGCGTGAAATGAACATGATTACATATCTAGGTGCATTGTTAGGTGGAATGATTGGTTTAATCCAAGGGGTAATTGTGTTAATGATTACTTAAACTTAAATTACTATACAGACGGATTAATCTTTGTTACAGTAGGAAAGTAATGAACTATTAGGAGGTATATCGTGGCTAATATTTATGATTTGGCTTATGATCTTGAAAAAGGTTTACGCAATAGCGACGAATTTCAGGAGTTAAAACAAGCATATGAAAAAGTAATGAATGATCCTCAAACTAAAAAAATGTTTGATGATTTCCGTGAAACTCAGATGACTTTACAACAAAAACAAATGCAAGGTCAAGAAATTACTGAGGAAGAAGTTAACAAAGCGAAACAAGTTGTAGAACTTGTTCAGCAGCAAGAAGATATTGCTAAGCTAATGGAAGAGGAGCAACGTTTAAACACGTTAATCACAGATGTAAGTAAGATTATTACAAAACCATTAGAAGAATTATATGGTGAAGAACAGCAATAAAGATATTAACCCGAGTTCGGTTTAAATACCGTTCTCGGGTTTTTAATTTCTTAATTATTACCTATGAAATAGAATTAATCGTGCATCAGGTGATACTAATCGATGAGTTGTTTCTGAATAATTGTATTCATCTAATTTTTTTTCACCTTGTTCTTTTGCCTCTTTGTCATTAGCTGCTTCAATTTGTTCATCTAATAGAGCCTCTCCATCTTTTGAATAGACTGTTAAGTAATATGTTTTCATGTTTATTCCTCCCATTCATTCCTATCTTAACTATATGGATTTATTTGATTTTTGTAAATAGAAAATGTATTGAAAAATTTATTCCTAAAACTAAAATATAGAACGTGCGTTCGTGTTTATTTTCTGATAAAATAGACTTAATAGGATGTAATGGAGGAATTGTATGCTTAACCATAAATTGCGTTTTTTGCATAGTGCGGATTTACATTTAGATAGTCCTTTTAAAGGTTTGCGAAATTTACCGGACCAAATTTATGCTGATCTCATTAAAAGTACGATTGTCGCATTTCATCGTCTTATTGACTTAGCAATTAAAGAACAAGTTGATTTTGTTTTAATAGTTGGAGATCTATTTGACCAAGAATCATCGTCTATAAAATCTTCACTAGAGTTAAAGAAAGGTCTTGAACGCCTCAACAAACATCAAATAAATGTCTATTTGAGTTACGGAAACCATGATTATATGATGCAGGAGAAAGCTAAATTAACTTTCCCTCCAAATACTTACATATTCCCGTCTGATGGGGTCACAAATACTGTTTATCGGAAGAATGGCCAAGCCGTTGCTGAAATTAGTGGCTTCAGTTATCATCAACAAGCCATTAAGGATTCTATGGCCAAATATTATGCTAAACACTCTGATGCCTCTTATCATATTGCTACATTGCATGGAAGTATAAAATCAAACCAAGACCATGACCATTATGCCCCATTTCTAATTGAAGATCTAAAAGAGGTAAATGCCGATTATTGGGCTTTAGGCCATATTCATAAACGAGAAATCATTAGTGAAACCCCTTTTGTTGTTTATCCAGGGAATACCCAAGGTCGACACATGAAAGAAGAGGGTGAAAAAGGTTGTTATTTAGTAGAAATGAACAATCATGCTCCAGAATTACAATTTTGCTCATTGCAGGAAATTATTTTTTCTGAAGAAGAACTTGGAATTGATGATGTCCATAACCCATCTGAATTAATGGACAAGCTGGTTCATTTTAAAGATACCTTGAGAAATGAAAAGAGAAAAATGGTTATTCGATTAACTATTCATTTAAACGAATCCATTAGGTTAACACCGGAAAATTTAGAGGATATCCTTGATACCATCAACCAAACAGAAGAAGATGAAGAATTTTGGATTTGGTTTAATGAAATAAAAATTCATGAACAGATTGACGTAGATGAAAATGATTTATTAAATTCGAACCCATTTATAAATGAAGTCATGCAAACAATCGAACAAACTGAAGAACTAGATTCTTACCTTGAAGAATTAGAGCGCCATCCTTTATTTAGAAGGTATATGAATATTAGTTTAGAAGATATGGAAGACGACATAAAAAAAGAAGCAAAAGAACTTATACTACGTAAATTGGTGAAAGATAGGTGAAATGATGGAGATTAAACAATTGGAGCTCATATCTTTCGGAAAGTGGAATCGTAAAACAATTTCTTTATCAGAAGGGTTAAGTTATTTTTTTGGCCCGAATGAAGCAGGTAAATCTTCAATCAGGATGTTTATCGTTTATATGTTCTTCGGGTTGAAACCAGAAGAGAGAGAGCGGTATACTTCCCAGTTCGATGGTCAATTAGGTGGACGTATGGTGATTGAAATCGATGAACAATTATATACATTGGAGCGTTTCTCTCACAAGCACAAAGGACATTTAACGATTAAGCTAGAAGGAAAAGAATTAGACAGACTTGAAGTGAATCAAGTTTTAAAAGGTCTGAATCGGTCGCTATTTGAGTCAATATTTTCGTTTGAAGACCGAGACTTACAACAAATTAGACAATATAATAGGGAAGATGTTGGTGCCGTTTTATTTAATATAGGCTTAACAGGTTCAGATCAAATAACTCAATTGGAGAATCAATTAGTTAAAGAGTCGGAAGAATTGTTTAAAAAACAAGGAAGAAAGCCGCCGTTAAATGAAAAACTACTCGACCTAAAGAAAATTCAACAAGATATTAGTGTTGCAGAGCAAAAAGAAGCCTCACACCAAAAGCTTAATAGTGAATTAGACAACCTAAGTCAATCAATTGATCAATTTAAAATAGATGAAAATTTCTTAGTGCAAGAAATATCCGAGATGGAAAAGTTAACACAAGTTAAATCTACCATTGTTAAATACCAAATATTAACGAATGAAATTGAAGAGTTACACGAAGTGAAAGATTTACCAGAAGAAGCCGAAGAACGTATTAATCATGTAATGAATGAAGATCAATTAAAAGAAAATCAACTTAGACAGTTGTCTAATAATATTAATAAAATTGAACAAGAAATTAGTGATTTAAAAGAACAGAGCAAATATAGCCTGTGGCCACTTTCGTTAACTGAAACGCAACATTCAATTCAAAAAGTTATAGAGCTAAATAAGGAAGTTGACAGGTTACAAAAGCAACTAGATGTGTCAAATCATGATTTTAATAATGTACAAAATGAGTTAGGAATTCAAGAAGACCCTCAGTCGTACAAAGATATAACAATTAACCATTATACAAATGAAAAGTGGAAACGATTATCTTCTCAGTGGGACCAACTAAAATCACACATTCAGTCTTTGAGAATTAAGCAGGAGCATCAAACAGAAGAACTGTATAAACAAGAAGAACAAGAGCGAATGATTGAACAAAAAATGATGAGTAAAACGGAAAGGGAAGCACTACAAGAACAATATGATGACTTGAAATTAGAAGAGCAGAAACAAAAATTAGAACAGCAATATCAGGATCAGATGGCAACTCAACGATCTACTATTAAGAAAGTAAATCATTTTGTGGCG
Source organism: Piscibacillus sp. B03 (assembly GCF_052246295.1). NCBI lineage: Bacteria > Bacillati > Bacillota > Bacilli > Caryophanales > Bacillaceae > Piscibacillus > Piscibacillus sp. B03. Next base: position 7,014 of record NZ_JBQQCO010000033.1, read on the forward strand.
ATTACAAAGTGGATTCTTCCGTTAATGATTATAGTTTTAACTTTTATGTTAATGGTGAGAGAAGGCTTTGAATTATTGACAATATATGGCGGGTTAACTGTGGGTTCATTAATAGCGGTGATTGCATTTTATGGTTTAAACAAAACGCATAAACATACAAAACGAACAATTAAAAAATTAAAATCTAACCGTAGTCAACAAACAAGTTACGAAGATCAAATCAAAGAAATCCGCCAAAGGCTAAATCAAGAAGAAGAATTGGAAAATCAGCTTCAACAAATTCAAACTTACATTAAAGGAATTGTGAGTAATCTTGATGAAATTGAGAAAGAATTAGAACTTTCTTGCAATCAAAAAGAAGAGGTCGAAGAAGAAATTGAAGAACAGGTTTCTCAATATCCTTTCTTGAAGAAGTTCGACTTATATCACTGGCCAAGTGTATATGAACATTTGAGTAAAGGGAAACAGTTAGCTACCTCAATAAATGATACTCAACTACAGATACAAGAAGTAACAAAAGAGATGGAAGTAGTTGTTGCTGTACTTTTAAAAATCGTTCATATATATGAACCAGAAAAAAGATTAGAAGAACCAACATTAGTAGCTAATTTAGCAGCTCAATACGTAGACAAAGAAAAAGCGTTAGAGCAAAAAGTCACACAAAAGCAAGAATGGTTAGATGAACGCCTAATTGAAAAAAAACAATTATCTGAACTGATTGATCAACTTCAAACAGATTTAAACAGTTTATTAAATCAATATGGCTCAGATACTGTGGAAGATTTTCAGATGAAAGTAAAACAATCAAAACTTTTAAAAGAAAAACTCCAGCAGCGCTCTGAACTATATGAAATAGTTTATGAACTTTTTAATGACGAAACAAATCGTATAGTTCAAGATAAAGTTGATTGGTTAAAACTTGAGCAAGAACTAGAAGAAAAAAAGAATTCATTAACAAAGTTACAAAAACAAGTTGAAGAATATAGAACAACTCAGGCCAATAAACAAGCTGAAATTAATCAGCTAGAAAAAAGTGGTGTGTTATCAGAACTCATTCATAAGAGGTCATTAATCGAAGCTGAGATTACGAAAATGGCTAAAGAGTGGGCAATAAAGAAAACAGCTTATGGATTTCTAAAAGATACTAAAAACAGGTATCAAAATGTGTATTTACCTGATATCATGGAAAAAACTAGTGGTTATTTCGAAAAAATAACAGAAGGTCGTTATATTGATGTTCAGTTCAACGAGGACGAGACTATCTTAGTGAAGACAGTTAATGAACAATGGTTTAATGTGCAACAGCTATCAGAAGGAACAGCAGATCAATTATATATTGCTTTAAGGTTTGCTCTTAATGATTCTTTAAGAGCCTATGTAGACTTTCCATTTATTTTAGATGATGCTTTTGTTCACTCAGATATTAAACGTAAAAAGCAAGTTTTAAATATAGTTTCTGAGATCGCTAAACAGCAGCAAGTTTTATATTTAACTTGTGAAGAAAGTGAGAGGGATTTATTAAATATAGAACCTACTTCACTTTATGTCAGTTAAAAAGGGGAGATTGAGATGAGTCAAGGAATTGCAAATGTAACAGTAGGGGAACAATTTGAAGGATTTTTATTAATCAAATCCGCAGATAAAGGTGTCGCTAGTAACGGCAAACCTTTCTTAACCATCATATTCCGAGATCGTACAGGGGAAATTGATGCGAAATTGTGGGAAATCACAAAAGATGACGAGGAAGTATTTTTACCTGAGAGTGTTGTTCACGTTCAAGGAGACATCAGACAATTTAGGGGTAAAGCACAGCTAAACGTAAGACAGATTCGTTTAGCAACTGCAGCAGACGGTATTCAACCTGAGGACTTTATGGAAAAGGCTCCAATCTCTGTGGAAGAGATGCAGGAATATATCACTAAAATTATCTTTGAGATGCGGAACCCTAATATACAAAGAATGATTCGTTACTTTATAAAAAAGTATGACCAAGAGCTTTTCACATATCCCGCAGCAACTAAGAATCACCATGAATATGCAGGTGGTTTAGCTCATCATATCGTATCAATGCTGAAGCTAGGAAAACAATTAACCGAATTATACCCTGATATCAATCATGATTTACTCTATGCGGGCATTATTTTACACGATATTGGTAAAGTTAAAGAATTATCAAGTCCTATGTCACCTTCTTACACAATTGAAGGTAAATTACTAGGACACATCACAATCATGGTAGATGAAGTTCAACAAGCAGCAAATGAACTAGGGGTTGAGGGTGAAGAAGTACTCTTATTACAACACATGATCTTATCACATCATGGAAAAGCAGAATGGGGTAGCCCAAAAGCACCACAAATTAGAGAAGCAGAAGTTTTACACTTAATTGACCTAATCGATGCGAAGTTGAACATGATGAATAGGGCTTTAGAAAAAGTGAAACCTGGTGAGTTTACTGAACGTATTTATCCATTAGAGAACCGTTCTTTTTATAAACCGACTATTGAGTAGGAATTTAGGGGGAGAGAAAATAGTATGAGTTTACAAGAGTTTGCGGACCAAATGAAAAAGCAAGTAGGGGAAGTCATAATTGGGCAACAAGATACAGTTGAATTAATAGCGAATGCATTGGTTAATAGAGGACATGTTTTACTTGAGAGTGTTCCAGGAACAGGTAAAACGATGATGGCTAAAAGTATTGCAAAGTCAATTGAAGGTGATTTTAAGCGCATACAATTTACGCCGGATGTACTACCTTCAGACATTACAGGTATCCACTTCTTTAACCCGAAAGACCAAGCGTTTGAGCTTAGAGTGGGCCCAGTTGTGACAAATGTATTGTTAGCCGATGAAATAAACCGTGCAACTCCAAGAACTCAATCTGCGTTATTAGAAGTTATGGAAGAAAAACAAGTCACAATCGATGGTACAACGGTTAAAATTGAACAACCATTTATTGTGTTGGCAACTCAGAACCCTATTGAATCTCAACAAGGTACATTTGAGCTTCCGGAAGCACAAATGGACCGTTTCTTCATGAAAATTAGCATGGGGTATCCTTCGTTTGACGAAGAACATCAAATTATGAAGGCCTATCGATTTAAAGATCCTATTGAAGAACTTACTTCTTCAATTACTAAGGAACAATTAATACAATATCAACAAGAAGTAAAAGAAATCTACCTAACAGAAGAAGTAGAAGAGTATCTTCTTTCTGTGGTTCGTGCTACAAGAGATAGTGCATTGACGCAAGTGGGAGTGAGCCCACGAGGTACGCTAGCATTAATGCGTGCAGTTCAAGCATGTGCTGCGATTAAAGGAAGAGATTATGTGACTCCTGAGGATATTAAGAAAATGGTTCACTATGTTTTGTCACATCGTCTTGTTTTAACTTTAGAAGCATCAACAAAGAAGACACAACAAGAAGTTATGGAGGATATTTTGAGATCGGTAGATGTTCCGGTTGAAATTGGAGCTGAACGCTAATGTTTAGCAAAACAATCCGTAGTTCCAATTTATACTTATGGTTAACTATTCCCGGGGGGATCTTTGTTTTATTTAGTTTTTTCCCGCGGTTTGGTACATACCCAATTCTGGCTTTTGTAGGGAGTTTATTACTTATTTTGTTTTTTGTAAGTCATTTTTATGAAAAGCATGTGGATGATTATTTAATACTTGAGAATCCCAATCGAAAAATAAGGAGCTACCCAGGTGACGAAGAGCAACTGAACCTTACTTTGATTCAAAAAGGAATACTACCTATTTTGAATGCGAAGTTAGTCATCAAATATGATATGGTGCTGGAATCGACTTATGATGTAAGAAAGGAAGAACAGACAGAAACTGTTGAGGTACCAATTACGCTACTTAGTTTTGAAAGGAAAGAATTATCATTACCTGTTTTTGCAAAGCGAAGAGGAATAGGTAAAATCCGGGTTATAAGACTAGTTATACCAAATATACTTGGTTTTAGTGAGATCGATTTACTCTATAATTTATATCACAAACAAGAAATTGTCATATATCCTTCTTTAAAAGAGGTTAAGGGAGTAGAGTTAATCAAACCAAGAAATAATGGAGACCATCAAGCTAAACATTCTATTTATGAGCAACCTTTATTACAATATGGAACAAGACCTTATGATCATGGTGATCCATTCAATCGTATTCATTGGAAGGCAACTGCAAAACGAAATGAACTGCAAACAAAAGTTGTTGAGAAAGTTAATCAACTTTCCTGGACTTTAATGATTAATGTTAAGACTGTGTATGGCACTGGTATGATTGAAAAGACAGAACAAATGCTTGAACACGTAGCTTACCTATGTAGATTTGCAACCGAAAGGCAAATCCCCTTTGAAATTTATATTAATGTTCGTGGTAAAGGTGGGGTCCCATATGTGCATTTGCCATTAGGTGAAGGAAATCAACATTTGATGAATGCACTAGAATTGCTGGCTAGAATAAACCCACTAGGTTTAACAGCTCCTTACAAACATACTTTAAGTTACGTTCATCAGCAAGGTAAATCGCCGTACATAATACAGATAGGCGATTTAGAAGAAAACCATATTGCTGTCCTTAAAAGATGGGAGCAACAGGGACACTCTGTTTATAACGTTGAAATCAATAATTTAACTGCAAAATTAGTTCCTCTTAACTCGAAAGGAGGAACAGTTTTACATGAACAATCAGGATAGAAGTTTTATAAAAGTACAAAAAGTCCTCGTTGAAATTATGACTATTTGGATCTTGATGATTATTAATAGTATTTTTAGTCGTTCAGAACTGAATACTATCGGTTTTTTCATTTGGTTAGGTATTGCTGTAGGGATTTATTTATTAGTAAAAGCATATTTCAAGAATCAATTAACATATATGCACTTACTATTAATAGCAAGTCCAATGTTTCTAATAGGGGTACTGCTCGGATTTACGTTTTTACAATCTGCTACACTAAGTGGATTCTTGGCATGGCGATTAATTAGCCATGAAAAAGATCCTGAATTGGAATCAGAAATGTATTTTGTTAGTACATCAGCCTTACTTGTTTTATTAGCTTATTTAACAGCACACTATGGTCAACTTCCCAACGTCAATGTACTGATTTGGATGCTAATTGTACAAGTATTATTTTTAGTCATTGGACGATTGGTATACAATCTTAATTTAAAGTTTGGTGACCAAGTATTAACCAAAAAAATCCAAACAACACTGGTTATCCTTTTAATCACGTTTGGTTTAGCTGGTATTGTTCAATTAATCTTTCCGATGATTAGAAATGTGTTCTATTTGGTGGTTAATAGTGTGATTTCAATTTTTATGTTCTTGTTATCTCCACTTTTCAATTGGGCAGAATCAATTGAACCCGCTGACAAAGAAGGGGAAGTCGAGGAATCTGAATGGGAAAGGAATCAAGAAAGTCAAGAAGAGTACACACCATTAGATGGAGAGATGATGATTACAAGTGAACATCTCTTAATTGCGTTTCTAATCATAATTGCAGTCATTTTAGTAGTATTAATATTAAAAAATAAAGATCAATTATTGAGTAAAATTCAATTTCATAAGGAGACTAGTGATTTAGTGTTAGAGTCATCACGTGTAAATGAGAAAAAGCTTTGGAAACGTCATAATACTCTAAAAACGCCACAAAATGATGTGCGTAAAGCTTTTTACAAATTAGAAAAATGGGCAGAACAAAAAGGTGTAGGACGGTTCAATGATGAATCAATTGATGAATGGTTAATTCGGTATGAATTGAATGAGTTAATCGATGAGAGCGCCGTGGATATTTATAAAGATGTAAGGTACGGACAGTATTCAGTTGAACCATCACAAAAGAAACGTTACTTTAAACAAATCGATTTATTGAAACAAAATCTAAGACAGCATATAGCAAATGAAGAGAGTTAACCTTAAAAAAACCAGACACCAATTAAATCGGTGTCTGGTTTAATATTAATTAAATAAATTATTAAATTCTTCAATTTTAATATCAATTTCGGCTTCATCTATTATAGTTTGTACTCGACCATTCAGCGCTTCATTGTCGACTTGCCTCATAGTAAGCTCTTCTTTAATTTGATCTTTTAGCTCATCCAAAGGCTCCACTTCTTCTTCTTTTTCACGTTTATCATTAAGCTGTATGATATGCCAACCATATTGGGATTCAACTGGTTCACTAATGTCACCCACTTCTAGAGCATAAGCTGCATCCTCAAAAGGTTTAACCATTTGTCCAGCAGAGAAGTACCCTAGATCTCCACCGTCTTGAGCAGTGCCATCAGTGGAGTATTCACTAGCTAAATCAGCAAAGTCTTCGCCTTCTTCTAATTTAACTAGTACTTCTTGAGCTGTTTCTTGATCGTCAACTAGAATGTGACTAGCTTTAAGTTCAGTTTTCATTCGTTCGTATTGCTCTTTAACTTCTTCTTCAGATATTTCGATATCTTGAGCCGCTAGTTGATATTGCATTTTGCTTAATAATAATGCATAGCGGAATTCCTGTTCACTTTTAAAACCTTGTTGTTGTATCGCCATTGCAAATTGTTGTTCATCCATGTTGCCTTTTATTTCTTCGATTTCTTCATCGATGTCTTCCATTTTTACTTTATACTCATCTTGAAGCTGATCATTAACGACTTTACGTTTAATCATGCTCTCTAATACATCTTCACCATATAATTCTTTTAATTCATTGTAGAATTCCTCTTGAGTAATGTTTCCAGCAGAAGTTTCTGCAACGACTTCAGAGTCTTGCGCTTCATCGTCACTGCATGCCACTAATATGGTTAACATTGCAGCAAAACCTAATAGTAATACTTTCTTCATTTGTGTACCCACCCCTAGAATATGTAATGTCTATAAGTAATAATATACCATACTTACATTACGGAGTAACCTTCTTTTTTGAAATATGCCTAGTCGAATAAGTGTTGAGTGTCATAAGATACTGTAGTTAAATAACCAGGGAGGTGAGAAATATGGGAAGCAAAGGTTACGGTGAAGGTTTTGCGTTAGTCGTTGTATTGTTCATCCTATTAATCATTGTAGGTGCAACTTGGTATTAGAATGTAAAAAAAGGTTGTTCCAGTCTAGGAACAACCTTTAGCTTTATTTAATGTAAATAATTGACTTCATAATACGAAGCAATTAATAGTATTAGCATTGAGACATTTATAGTTCTAAATACTTTGCTGCTTTTTTCAGATGATAATTCAGATTTCTCACAGAAACGTTGAGCTAATGAATTGAACGCATAAAGTACAAACAATGCGAATGGCACATAAACAAATAGCAAAGTATCTCCTCCTAAAGTTACGATGACTTGATTAAGATATCATAGTTTTCCTTAGATTTCTCTATTACACTATGACGTGGCGCTTTAGCAAAATAACCTAATGCAATCCAGTCTCTTAATGAAATACCGACGTTTAATGCAAGACATAATATAATGATAGGATAATACATTGGGAATCCTATTAATGCTAACATTAATGGCATTGTAATCATTAGTGTAGGTGCTAACATTGTCAAAATAGAAGTTCGTTTGGACAAGTTAGATTTCATTTGAATTTTTAAGAATGGAATATATTTATATTTAATGATCCAACGAAAATGAAATTCTTTGTCTGTAAACATTAAAGGTATTGCATGTGTTAATTTGTGTAATAAAGGAATTAAAATTATACTACTTAACACAATATATATGCTAGGTGCTTTTATTGTAACACCTGAATAGATAATTGAAAATGGTACATATATGGTTAAAAAAGTTAGAAGACCTAATAAGGTAGACAAAATGACTAACCTATTATAACCAAGCTCTTTTGTGACATTAATAGATTTCCAGCACGTCATAATAGGGCCTCCTTCTCAGTTGTTATATTCGTTTTTAAAAGTATTCTTTTAAATAGCTCTCAACGAATAATACGCTGATTAGAGGAAAATTTCAACCCTTTTTTTATAATTTTTTTTGAGAATCATAAAAAAGGACTTTAAATACCATTATGACAGTGCTCATGTCTAATTATTTAAAGCTTGTTTCTTCACTTAAACTTTCAAGCGATCGATCCAAAATTTCCAAATATTCATCACCATATAAATGTTTAACAATTGACTCTAAATCTTGAAATTCTGGAAATCTTCCATATATGTCTTTCAAAGGTAAAGAAGCATTCATGACACTGTTGCGTTCAGGGTCATGATCTTCCATTGTTGCCTCAAACAATTTAACACCTTCTTCAGTTAATTTCACATAGGTGTTACGTTTATCCTCTTCTTTCTTTGAGAAAGTTAAAAGACCTTGTTGTTCTAGTTTTTTAGAAAAGTTAAATGCAGTTGAAACATGCATCACACCAAATTTAGAAATCTCTGAAATAGTTGCTCCTTTTAAATGATAAGCAATCCATAAAACATGATGTTCATTTAAATTCAAATCAAATGGTTTGACCCAATCCTGCCAATCTTTTTCAATTGCTTTCCAGATGGCTTTTGTCAGTTGGGCCATTTTATGTGAATAAAGGATGGCTTCTTGTAAGGAATATTCTTTATGATTCACCTAACCGACTCCTTGATTTTGATATTGTTTGTCTAATATTTTAACATAAGTTCTTAAAAAAATAGAGTTGGCAACAAGCTTCCTGTTGCCAACTCTTAGCATTACTGGTCATATTGACTAATTTGTTTAAAAACTTCCTCTAAAGAATGGTGAAACTTAATTGCTTCATTTAATTTAGTGTTCAAACTATCTGACTTAATATTGGAATCATTAACATCAGATTGAATGGACTTGAGGCTACTCACCTGTTGATCTAACGCGTCTAACCAACGTTTTACATAGGTCTTCATAAATTTATCGTAAAGGTCTTTTTTTGCTTGATATAGGTCTTTACGTGCCCCTTTTATAAATACTTTCTCAACTAAGTTGTAATCCAACAATGTTCTTGTGGCATTACTCATAGCAGTCTTGCTTTTACCAAGTGCTTCTTTCATATCATCAAGCGTCATAGGTTTGTCATTAAAGAATAAAGTAACGAACAGCTGAGCTTCAGTTTTATTTAATGAAAACATCTCTAAAGTTTTAGAGAACTCAGATATTAATTGATTGTTTACATGTTCGAATCGTGCAGCATGAGTTCCATTCATAATAATTTTGAAAAGGCCTCCTTTACGAAGTCTATTCTTACTTTACAACAAAACTTCTTAAATTCAAACTTTTCCTTCTAGGAGTATAACGAAGAAAAAGTAAGTAAATTTGACTATTTCGTAACTCAAGTTCGTTAAGTTTGAACTTAACGAACTTTATAAACTGAAATTCCTGTTTATTAAGTTTGAATTATATCCAATTAATCTATATAGTAGTAAGAGTGATTTGTTACAGACAGTTTACAAATGGTTACAAAATAATAAGAAAAAAGTCGTATTAAGAGAGGTGAAAGAACGTGCCGGTTATTGAAGTTAATAATTTATCAAAGATTTTTGGTAAAAGAACTAAAGAGGCACAAAGGTTATTAGATGAGGGTTTCTCAAAAGAAGAAATCTTAGATAAAACAGGTTGTACAGTTGGTGTTAATCGTGCCAGCTTTGAAGTGGAAGAAGGCGAAGTTTTCGTTATTATGGGTTTATCAGGTAGTGGTAAATCAACTCTAGTACGTTTACTTAATAGATTAATTGAACCAACTGAAGGCGATGTTGAAGTTGACGGAGAGAATTTAGCTACAATGAATAAGGAAAACCTCCGTAAAGTGCGTCGTGAGAAAATGAGTATGGTTTTCCAAAAGTTCGCTTTATTCCCATTTCGAACAGTACTTGAAAACACTGAATTCGGTTTGGAGGTTCAGGGAGTTCCAAAAGAGGAACGTTCTGAAAAGGCTAAAGAAGCATTAGAACTAGTAGGTTTAGGTAGTTTTGTTGATCAACTACCAAGTCAGCTATCAGGTGGTATGCAGCAGCGTGTGGGTTTAGCACGTGCACTAGCAAATGATCCTGAAGTTCTGTTAATGGATGAAGCATTCTCAGCATTGGATCCACTTATTCGTAAAGATATGCAAGATGAATTACTAGATTTACAGGAGACTATGCAGAAAACTATCATCTTCATCACACATGATTTAGATGAAGCTCTACGTATCGGTGATCGTATTGCATTAATGAAAGATGGTTCAATTGTGCAAATTGGTTCTCCTGAAGAAATTTTAATTAATCCAGCGAATGACTACGTAGAGAAGTTCGTTGAAGATGTAGATCGTTCTAAAGTACTTACTGCAGAAAAAATAATGAAACGACCTGAAACGGTTGATATTGATAAACACGGCCCTCGTGTTGCATTAGAACGTATTCGTGAACAAGGATTATCTAGTATTTACGTAGTAGATCGCTCGCGTAATTTGAAAGGTTATGTAACTGCTGATGACGTGTCAGAAGCTAGAAAACAAGGAGTATCAGATCTTAAAGGAATTCTAAGGACTGATATGCCTAAAGTTGAAAAAGATACGTCTATTCAAGAAATTTTTGAATTAATACATGATGCTCCAGTACCAGTTGCGGTCGTAGAAGATCAAAAACTTAGAGGAATTATTGTACGTGGAGCCGTAATTGCAGCGTTGGCAAATGGGAATGAGGTGAACGGAGATGATGCATAATATTCTTGGATTAACCGTATTAAGCTTTATGACATCTATGCAAGAGTTTTTTCAAAATACAATTCCAGTAGCTGAAGGTGTGGATTGGGCTGAAGAAAAGATTAAAGAACAGTTTAGTTGGTTCTTTGACCCTATTAAGAATGATTTTGGCGATTTTATTGAAAATTTTGCTGAAATGTTATCCAACGTACCAGCAGCCATAATTATTCTGATCATTGTTGTATTAGCATTCTTTATCTCTGGGAAGCGTGTATTTTTACCTATTTTTACATTAATAGGGTTGTTGTTTATCTATAACCAGCAGTTATGGGAACAATTAATGTTCACTTTAACGCTTGTAATTGTCGCGAGTGCGATTTCTGTGATTGTTGGTATCCCAGTAGGTATTTTAATGTCTAAGAGTTCGATTGCTGAGGCAATCATAAAACCAATTCTTGACTTTATGCAGACAATGCCTGCCTTTGTTTACTTAATTCCAGCCGTTGTGTTCTTTGGTATTGGAATGGTGCCTGGTGTGTTCGCATCATTTATATTTGCAACGCCACCAGTTGTTCGTTTTACAAACTTAGGAATACGACAAGTATCAAAAGAGTTAGTAGAAGCTTCAGATGCATTTGGTGCAACAGGAACACAGAAGTTATTTAAAGTTGAACTACCAATGGCTAAAACAACAATTATGGCGGGTGTAAACCAAACGGTTATGTTATCTCTATCCATGGTTGTTATTGCGTCAATGATCGGTGCACCTGGATTAGGCCGTGATGTACTATCTGCGTTACAACGTTCTGAATCTGGTGCAGGATTTGTTGCAGGTCTAGGAATTGTAATTCTAGCGATTATTATTGACCGTATTACACAAAACTTAAATAGCAAAAAAGCTTAGTTGTGTAACTTCATTTATTGAAGTTTCCATATAAAATTTTTGAAGGGGAGTTGATTAAATCATGTTTAAAACATGGAAATCAATTAGTTTATTAGTAATGATGGCTTTAGTATTAGTTCTTGCAGCTTGTGGAGGCTCAGGAGATGGAGAAGAAAGCAAAGAGGTTGAATTAACTTACGTTGAGTGGGACTCAGAAATTGCCTCAAGTCATGTTGTTGGAAAAGTTCTTGAAGATTTAGGTTATGACGTTACGTTGACTCCAATTGATAACGCAATTATGTGGGAGTCAGTTGCAAATGGAGAAGCTGATGGTATGGTAGCGGCTTGGTTACCAGCTACTCACGGTGACCTATATGAAGATCACAAAGATAGCTTAGTTGATCTAGGTGAAAACTTAGAAGGTGCTAAAATTGGTCTAGTTGTACCGGAGTATATGGATGTTGAGTCAATCTCAGATCTTGAAAATTATGCAGATGAATTAGGCCAAAAAATTACTGGTATTGAACCAGGTGCTGGTGTAGTAAAAGCAGCTGAAAGTGCAGTAGAAACTTACCCAGAGCTTGAAGGTTGGTCTGTAGAGACTTCATCAAGTGGTGCAATGGCTACAGCATTAGGTGAAGCAATTGAGAATGAAGAGCCTGTTGTTGTGACAGGTTGGACACCTCACTGGAAGTTCGCAAAATATGACCTTAAATATTTAGAAGACCCAGAACTATCGTTTGGTGAAGAAGAAGTTATTAAAACAATGGTTCGTGAAGGTTTAGAAGAAGATCTCCCGAATGTTTATAAAGTTCTAGACCAGTTTAACTGGGAAACTACAGATATGGAAGAAGTTATGTTAGAAATAAGTAATGGTGCATCTGCAGAAGAAGCAGCTGCAAACTGGGTTGAAAACAACGAAGAGAAAGTAGCAGAGTGGACAGAAGGAGTGGAATAATTACATGAAGCTGTTCTACAAAGGCTTAATTACTCTAATTTTGCTTATGCTAATTGCAGCATGTGGTGATTCTGAATCAGCCGATGAAGGAACTAACAACAGTGATAATTCAGAGAGTAATTATAGTGAAAATGTAGGCTATACGATCACTGGTATTGAGCCAGGCGCTGGGATTACTGTAACAACTGAAAAAGCTATTGAAGAGTACGATAATTTAAGTGGATGGACATTAGAAACGTCATCAACAGCAGCAATGGTAACAGCATTAGAAGAAGCTATTTCTAATGAAGAACCAATTGTTGTGACTGGTTGGAACCCGCATTGGAAATTTGCGAAGTTCCCAGACTTAAAGTATCTTGATGATCCTAAAGGAATTTATGGTGAAGCAGAAAATATTCAAACTTTAGCTAAAAGTGGTCTACAGGATGAAAAACCAAACGCGTATAAACTTCTTGATCAGTTTGAATGGGATGTAGAAGACATGGAAGAAATCATGTATGAATCTCAAGAAACTGGTGAATCAATTGATGAGGTTGCAACGCGTTGGGTAGAAGATAATCGTGACAAAGTCGACGCATGGCTTGAAGGCGTTGAAGATGTTGATGGTGTAGAAGTTGAACTAGCTTCAACACCATGGGATTCTGAACGTGCTTCTTCAAGCGTATTAAAACTTGCAATGGAAGAAAAAGGCTTTAATGTAACAGTAACGCCTGTAGACGTTGCAGCAGTATTCGAGGCAGTAGGAAGTGGCGATGTTGATGCTACTGCGGCTGCTTGGTTACCATTTACACATGCTGACTTCTACGAAAATGTTAAAGATAACGTTGAAGATCTAGGTCCGAACCTTGAAGGTGCCAAAATTGGCTTAGTTGTTCCAGAATACATGGACATTGAATCAATTGAAGACTTAGAGCCAGCTGAATAATTGTTATTAAAACTCGGTTGAATTCGTTCAACCGAGTTTTTTATAGGATTATAAAATATGAAGGTAGATTATCGATCGAGAGTGTTTGAATGTATGTAGGGAGACATGAATTGTTGATATAGAACGTGATAATGTAGATAGGGAAGCGCGAAATGTCGATTGGGAGCGTGGAAATTTAGATAGGGAAGCGCGAAATGTCGATTGGGAGCGTGGAAATTTAGATAGGGAAGCGCGAAATGTCGATTGGGAGCGTGGAAATTT